>JAFQLN010000119.1 GCA_017414585.1 Clostridia bacterium
GCCATGATGCATAACGGAAAGGGGCTGTCGCAAGTATAAAAGTTTTGGTCGAGCTTTTTCAAAAGCTCGTGGGGTTCAATGAAGTTTCTTTAGAAACTTCTGTCAAAGCCCCTTGTCGAGCTCCGCAGAGCTCGAAACACCCAAGACTTCTGATAAAGTTCCTCTTTTTGGTTCTTGGAAGTTACGAAGTAACTTCACTCCTCGCTAAAGCTCCTTTACTGCGTAAAGGAGAAAAAGAACGAATAAACAGTCTGGATACAAATCAAGGCTGTCGCATTTCGGAAAATCTCTCCTTAGTGCGACAGCCTCTTTTTTGCTGTCCGCAGAATATCCGCGGAAAAGGAAAACTCCCGCACGGTTTCAAAACTGTACGGGAGCCTGTATTTTTGTTCGGTAAAGCCGGACTCAGCGGCTGTAGCTGTATCCGCTGTCGGCAGTCATGTGGAAGATGCAGTCTTCCAGCGCCTGTGCGTCGGAATTGCGGTATGCGCTTGCCATGGTCAGATCGAGCGTGTACCAGTTTCCGTCCACGTAAACCTTATTCCATGCGTGGTATCCGCCGTAGTAGTAGCCCTTTTCCAGCGCGCAGGGGATGTCCTGACTGCGGCAGAGTGCTGCGAACAGAGCGGAAAAGTCGTAGCAGATGCCCTTCTTGGTGTCGAGAATTTTGCTCGTATTGGGAACATAGGTCTTGATCACACCGCTGGTTACGCCTGCCGCGAATTCATAGTCGTACGAAAGCGTAGCTGCGACATAGTTATGCAGGGCAATGACCTTGGATGCGGTATCCGTCAGACCTTCGCAGAGTTCAGCGGCTTTCAGACCGACGGCATCTTCTGCGGAGAAAGTGATTTCATCCGTGCTGACGCGGTAGGGAGCAAGATCGTCCTGCATGTTGACCGTTACTTTTTTGGATGCAACGGGCGTGTAGGAATTGCCGTAGAGGTGGCGGTACAGGGTAATGGTGTAGTCTCCGTCGCCCTTGGAGAAGGTGTAGGAGGAAGTTTCACCCGGCGTGTAGTTGTAGTAGCCGGTCGCCTGCCCGAAGGAAACAGCTACCTTCATTTTCTGGCAGTCGGACCGGTAACATACGGTAAAATAACCTTCGGAAGATGTGCTTGTGTCAATCGCTTCTGTCTGTGCGGCAAAAACACTTGCAGGCAGAATGCAGGCGCTCAGAAAAAGAAAACACAAAAGAACGCCTAAAAAACGGGCATACCGCTTCATGGTGTACTCCTTTCGGTAACTGGCTGCCATACTCCTTTGCGGGAGGTTAGGCCCTATAGCTTTGCGTCACAGCCTTTCGACTGCTTTGCCATTGTCGTTTGAGTGCTGGGCGGAAATACGCAAGTCCGGCGCTCTGGATCAATGTTGAAAATATGTAATTGTATTTCTGTCCCGGCAAGAAGCGGTTTTATCCTCTCTCCTCCGATGGACAGTTATGTTTTTCGTGCCATTCGACACTATTTATATTATACTCTATTTTCTCTGTTTTGTCAATAGCTATCGAAAAAACATACAATAAAAAAACAGCTGAACTGCTGTCTTTGCCGCGCTGATCCGGATATACCCGCACTACACTGCAAAAATAACGGGGAAAAGCCATATTTTCAGCTTCTCCCCGTATCGGATTCTTCAGTTCGCTGTCGCGTCACCTGACGGCGTGTCGGTCAGCGCCGCATCGGCAACCGATGTATCGGTCAGTGTTGGTTCGATCGGCGGCATTCCGGCTGCAAAACTGCTGTCGGAGGTCTGTACACTGTCCGGCAGATTCTGTCCGCGGATTTCGATTTTCTCATTTTTCACAAGATCAATAAAAATCAGAACCAGCTTCGGATCGAACTGCTTTCCCGCTTCCGCCTGCATGATGACAAGCGCTTCTTCCCGGCTCAGCGCCTCTTTGTAGCTGCGCTTCGATGTAATGGCATCAAACGCGTCGGCAATGCAGAGAATCCGTCCCATGATGGGGATTTCCTCGCCCTTGAGCTGACGCGGATAGCCGGAGCCGTCATAATGCTCGTGGTGAGAATAGACGGTCGGGATGACATATTCCAGCGAGGGCAGATGGCGGATGATGTTGATCGCGTTTTCGACGTGCGCCTTCATCACCTCGAACTCGTCCGGCGTGAGCTTGCCGGGTTTGTTGAGGATATCCTCGCGGATGCCGATCTTGCCGATGTCATGCAGCAGTCCCGACTCCTTTACGATTTCGATGAGGTCTTTTTCCATTCCGGCGGCTTTTGCCAGTTCCTCCGCGTAATAGGCGACGTTTTCGGAATGCTGGAAGGTATAGTGATCCTTGGCGTCAATCGCGGCTGTCAGGGCATAGATCGTGCTTGCGTTTTCACTGTAGCCGCTGGAATACTTGAACTGACGGGTTTCCTGATAGTAGATTTCGGAAGAATAGATCTGCACCGCGTTCTTGCCGGAGCGCTTGACGGTGTACACAGCGGTTTCCGCGTTCTGGAACAGCTCCTTCGCGCTGGACGCCATATACGGAGCCGCACAGATGCCGGCGCTGACGGTGAGGGGTTTGGAGATCTGTTCCCCGTGGTGGTCGCTGATTTTGCCGATTTCCGCCGCGAGATTTTCCGTCAGCATTTTCGCGGAGTGAATATCGTATCCCGGCAGAATCACCGCGAATTCCTTGCCGCCGATTCTCGCCGCAGTGCTGGATTCGTTCAGTCCGGAAAGCAGAAGTCCTGCCACACGCTGCAGCGCGATATCGCCTTCCTGTGCGCCGTAGAGCTGGTTGTACCGTTTGAAATCGTCCAGATTGAGGATACACAACGCCAGCGCGGAATCCTGATACTTTTCAAATTCCAGATCGAGCAGCTCGAAGAAGTACTTGCGGTTTGCCAGTCCGGTGAGCTTATCCTTGCGCGCGTCTTCGATGGCACGTTCGTACGCAGAGGCTTCTCCGACAGCGGCAGCCGCCAGCGAGCACACCGAGTGGATCAGCGCCACGGTGGAAGACGGATAGGGAATTCCGTCCTTGCGGTTGGGCAGAACGAGAATGCCTTCCAGCCCGTTCGGTGCGACGAGAGGAATAAAGCAATTTGCGTTCAGCACAGTAAGGTCCTTTTTCTCCTGCTCCCACATACTGCGGAACACGGTCGTCTGGCTGAATGCCTGCAGTCCGACGGGTTCATCATGTGCGCCGAAGTACGACACAAGCGGGTGATCCGCTTTCATATAGAAGTTTTTCTCTTCCAGCGGATTTGTGGTATGTTCCACGCGGAAATCGCCGTCCATCTGTCTGGTGAAAACGATCATCCGCTCGATGTGCGTCAGATCCTGCACGGTGTCCGTCATATTCTGCAAAATCGCGTGGACGCTCAGCTTATGATTGATTTCCTGCGCAAACTGCTCAATTTTCGCCTGCTGTACTTTCTCATTCCGGATGAAAATGGAATTGAACAGGAGCGTGAGCGCCGTATACAGCAGAACGACGTACAGAATCATGAGAACGGCGACGGTAATCAGGGACATAGCCTGATCCATACCGAAGGTTCTGCCGAAGAAATCCTGCAGGGGGACGACGACTTTCGCTGCGGTAACTGCGCCGATGCACAGCGCGAACAGGAAATAATTTGCCTTGGTGAAGAGGACGGTCATCTTGAACAGCCGCTTCTTATACAGTGCATAGAACATGAACAGTATATTGACGGGGCCGGACATGATGTCGAGCGGAACGCCGGAGAAGACCGGCAGCGTTGCGGCGACGTGTCCGATGACCAGAATCAGAAGACCGGTAATGATGGGACGGAGCTGCTGATAAGCGGTATGGTTGCCCTTGCAGTGGCGGTAGATGACATGAATCATCTGGAAGAGGCAGGGGAGAATGCAGATCAGCAGAATGTAGATATGCCAGGTATAGCTGTAGATAAACTGCACGGAGCCGTTTGTCTCAACGACGAGCGGTTCGGGGACAAACAGTCCGGTGAAGTAGTTGAAGACAAAGAGAAGTGTGTGGAAAATCGCCCAGTAATACTGGCTGGGAGCGTTCTTTTCCTCAAGAAACGCCAGCGTGAAGTGATAGTATCCCGCGACAAGCAGCGTCATGCCGAGCACGGAGACATGGTGCCACAGGATCACCGACGGCCACAGCTGCATACGCATGGCAAAGGAGCCGCCGGACCACAGAATCATCAGCACAAGCAGGCTCATGAAGGCGTGGATAACCCGGTTTGTCTTGCGGCTGGAGAGAAATGTCACGAACAAAAAGACGTAGGAGAAGAGCGCGATGATCGAGAACCAGCTATATCCAGTCATTGATTCCGCCTCCTATCTCCAGCGTGTTGGACTGGTGACATACCAGAAGATCGTTGATTTCGCAGGCGTCGGGATTGATCTTGCGGATGGGCGCGCCGAACTTCTTTTCGAACGCGGCAAAGGTTCCGCACTTCATCATCGTAATTTTGAGCGGGTCGATGCCGAGGATTTTCTTCAAATCCTCGTAGTCCTGGTCCAGATAACGGAAATAGATGCCCAGCTGATCCTGCAGAATGCGGATACTGACGGCGCTGTTGATCAAATGATCCCGCTGCAGCTCCACATAGATATGGAGGTACGGGCGGTTGTTTTCCGAATATTCCTTTTTCGCCGTCCACATTTCGATGGGCAGGCGGGAAAGCTCGATCGCCTGATTGATGGACTTTTCCGTGATCCGGGTAAATCCGGCGATATCAATGATCTGGGGAATGCGGTCGATATACTGGAAGCGCGGGATTGCATTGCCTTCCGTTTTGCTTCCGATGCCTGTGCACTGGAAAACGTCGCCGACACGGTAGCGGGCAAACGCGCCGCCCTTGAAGACGGTGAGCACAAGCTCATAGATGCCCCCGGCGACAACCTCGTCCCAGAGCACGGTGCGGGGCTGATACGACGGATCGTCGATGTTCTTGTTCATTTCGTCCTCGGGGATGAATTCGTAGAAGCATGCGTCCGGGAAGAAGTAGACCCCTTCGCGGCTCCACGTTTCGCAGCCGATGCAGGTGGGTTCCGTTCCCGCGAAAATTTCCATGGGCGCAATGCCCCACATCCGTTCGAGATCGGCTTTGTAGCAGCGGTTGTCCGTTCCCGCGCACATGAAGCCCTTGAGCTGGAACAGATCCTTCGGGAGCAGATCGCGGTTTTCCTTGCGGCAGCTGCGCTTTGCCATCATAAACCGCAGGAGCATGGTCGGGGAAATGCTCGACAGCTTTTCGAGAATCCCGCCGCTTTTTTGGCTTTTTGAGGAACCGCTCTTCATGGAAGTGATGCTCTGGCTGACGTAATAAAGAACGCTGCCCAGACCGAAGAAGTATTCAATGCCCTTCTTCATCCCCAGCTTGAAGCCCTGGATATTGCGCTCTGCAAACGTCATATTTACGGCGTCCTTGACGGAGGGCAGAAATTCCACGTCGATTTCATCCTTGAAGAGAAGGGGCAGAAGTCCGGTCATATACGGAAGCGGGGCGAGCGCGTACAGCATATGGTCGGTGACGCTGATGTCGAAATCGCCTTTTTTCCGGCTGGTGGACAGAATCATGCAGCTGATGAGATTATGCTTGAAGGTATCCAGCATCCCCTTGGTGTAGGGAGCGGTTTTCGTCGGATGCACGCCGCCCTCCCATGTGGTTTTGATCCACAGGACAGGTTCTCCCGGAAGCGCCTTGGTTTGTTTGGACAGCAGTGTGGGTGCGTAGTCTTCGTATGCGGTCAGCGGAACCATCGTGCGGAATTCTTCGATTGTTGTGGGCTTTTTGCCCTTCAGAATGCTCTGACCGAGTGTGCTCGAGGACCAGATTTCCATCTGTTCCAGAAGCAGACGTTTCTGGATATCCATGAACTCTTCCATGGAAAGGGTCAGAAAACCGCAGTATTCCTCCCAGATTTCTTCTTTGGAATACTCAAGAAGTTTTTCCTGAAATCTCACTTGCTATCCTCCTTTCTGTTCGTTCGTCTCCACGTTGTGCACATCTGACGGATGCTCACCGGAGTCGGTATGATAAAGGGTACTCGTTTTTTATAGTCTTCGTAGTCATCGAAGGTTTTCACAAAGGTCACGCGGTCCTGAAACCAGACATAGCCGAGATTCAGAACGGAAAAAATCATGCCGCATGGCAGAAGCGGGGACGGATGCGCCGCCAGCCCGAAGAAAAGATACGCGGCGAAGAAAAACAGCACGCCGGGATGCCGGCACAGCGCATACACACCGCGGTCGTACACCTTTCTGCCCTCGTCCTGCGTGACATAGGTTTTCTCAAACGGCAGGGCGAAAAACAGGGTATAAATCAAAGCGGCAAGGGACAGCGCGCCGAGAAGAAGCAGGATCATGTCCGCCCATGTGCCGAACGTATGCATCTTCCATGCCGGAAGCAGGCACAAAACGGTTGACAGAACGAGCAGAATACAGCCCGCCAGAAAGAACGTGCGGAACAGACGGAACCGTCCGGTGATGCTGTTCACATCGTACAAAAAGAACAGCAGAAAAGCGGCGGTCCCCAGAAGAAGCGGCAGCAGCATGACAGACCTTCCTGTGTGGTGATCGGGAGGAAAAGAGACTCACAGCCCCCCTTCTTCTCCCTTCATGTACGGTTCATAGAACACATACTGGTTCTTTCCGCGTTCCTTCGCCTCGTAAAGTGCGCAGTCCGCGTGATGGAGCAGGGTTTCGTAATCCGCACCGTTTTCGGGGAAGAAAGCGGCGCCCATGGTTGCGGTGATTCTCATCTCCGTCCCCGCATTGCGGTAGGGGAAACGGAGCGTTTCGTACAGCTTGTCCAGCCGTGCGCGGAGCACTTCACGTTCAATGGAAGGCGCGAACACAACGAATTCGTCCCCGCCGTACCGGGCAATCATATCGCTGTGGCGGAAAATGCCGAGAATCTGCTTTGCCATATAGCAGAGCACGTCGTCGCCGAACATATGCCCGTAGGTATCGTTGACGCCCTTGAAGTTGTCCACGTCCACAAAGAGCAGGGCAGCGGAGGGATATTTGCCGGAAGCGAGGCGTTCTTTCGCGTTCTGCTCAAAGTATGCGCGGTTGTAAAGACCCGTCAGCGGATCGCGCGCAGCCTGTTCCTTCCAGCGGTTCACTTCGTTCTTCCAGCCGGACATATCCGCCAGCGCGCCGCTGATGATGCCTTCGGAGGAAGCTCTTTCCCGGTGCAGCCGGACCTCCGTCCACTCATACCTGCCGCCCGTCATATAGAAGCGGAGCGTATTTTCCACCCAGCCGTTTTCCCGCTGACAGCGCTCGAGCAGGCGGAAAAAGTCTGCCCGATCGTTCTCATGTACCAGATCCGTGGTGCGGAAAAGCGCGGAGGCATTTTTGAAGGCGGTCTGATTCCCGAGAACGGGAGAAAACAGATCGGAAAACTCGACGGTATCCTCGGCGGGATTGTACGAGAACAGAACGATATTCTTTTTTGTCCCGACTAATTCAGCCGGCTTCTGTTCCCGCTTCACCTCCCCTCGGAACATTTGTTCATTCCTCTCTGTTTCCGCAAAGCGAAGGGCACTGCCGTCGAAAATTTCGGATTCGAGCCTATCCGGCGGCATGGGCTTGAAGAAGTAAAATCCCTGCAGAGTATCACACGCGGCGCGGCAGAGATAGTCCACCTGTCCGTCACTGTCGATGCCGACGGCTGTCGTGCGGATCTGCAGCTGTGCCGCGAGACGGAGGACATTTTCCAGAAGATATCGTCCGCGGCGGTTGTTGTTGTCCCCGGCGAAGAAGCTGCGGTCGAGATTGATCGCGTCGGCGGGGATTTCTCCGAGCATCTGCAAAGAGCACAGCCCGGAGCCGAATTTGTCGATGACACAGCGGAAACCGCAGTCGTGGAGCTGATCCACCAGCGTTTTTGCCCGGGACAGATCCTCGAGCAGAAGCTCCTCCCGCAGATCGAATTCAATCCATGCGGGCGGGATATCATAGCGGCTGCAGATATCGATGCACGCATCCGCCAGTCCGGGGAGCGATACGGAAGTTCGGGAGAGATTGACGGAAATGGGACAAATTTCCCGGTTTTGTTCCCGCCACTGCGCCAGCATCCGGCAGACTTCGGTGAGAACAAAGAAGTCGATCTGCTCCGCGGTACGGTACTGTTCGGCGGCAGGGAGGAACATATCGGGGGAATGCAGTCCTTCGCGGGAGGTTTTTCTGCGGATCAGAGCCTCCGCGCCGATGATCTTCCGGTCGGACACGCGGACCTTCGGCTGATAATAAACGACGAATTCCCCGTTTTTTATCGCCGGTGCGATTGCCTGTGCCAGTTCGGCGTCCCGTGCCGTTTTTTCTTCCTGTTCCCGGTCGTAGAACAGATAATTTTTGTCCGCGGGAATGTGCAGGAGAGCCACGTGCGCTTTTTCGAGCATTTCGGCGGGAGTTTCGTTCCCGGCTGACGGCAGATGGATGCTGTAGACGGGAGCAAAGTGCCATGCGGTGCTGCTTTCCCTGCGGAAGTGATTCAGCGCTTCGGTGATATGTCCGAGCTTGGCGGTGATTTCGTCCCGGTCACGGTTGTGCAGCAGGAAGCAGAACGTACCCGGACCGGTTTTGGCGAATGTTTCCTGACTGTTCAGCTGTGCGGTCAGGACGGACTGCAGGTAGTCGAGCGTTCTGCGGACATCGGCGGACTTGCGGAATTTGCGGATTTCGTCCAGTTCGGGCAGATGCATGCAGATCAGCGCATACGAATCACATTTTTCTGTGAGGAGCGCGCCGTTCTTTTGCAGAAAGCCGCGTTCGTTCATCCATCCCGATCCGGCGTCGGAATATGCGTCCGCGCGCAGTCTGTTCAGCCGGCTTTTCAAAAAGAACAGGCAGACGAGACAGACGAAAAACGCCGCCGCGAGAAGCAGGAGGAATATTAGAATAGGCGTTGTCATATAGATACAAACCAACCCTTCCGGCACGGTCCTTTGCTGGTTCGGACGCGCCATGATCTGGTGGAGGAGACTGTCTAATACTGATTGTCTTCGGTGCAGAGAACGGCCTGTACGACCCAGCGCGTTTTGGTACTGCCGGAGCGCGTACAGGTGGACAGCGTCAGAATGCTGTCTTCAGCCGTGGGGGTAATGCCGGTGTCGATGACGGACTTCTGTGCGGCGTGCGCGAGGAATTCTTCTTTATCCGCGTCCCGGGTGATCCCCAGACCGTAGGTAATGTCTGTGACTTCCGCTTCGTAGGACGAGAAAATTCTGTACACAGACACGCCCTGATCGGTCACTACATAGACGCGGGAATGTCCCGTCCACCACCAGTAATTTTCGTAATAGCTGAGGGTATTGAACATGGTGCCGTTGCCCATGCGGTGTCCGTAGATGATCGTGTTGAAATCAGTGAAATCCGCGCTGACTTCACTGTCCATGAAAATCGAACCGACGGAGTTGAGTTTTTTCTTCCACGTGCGGTTGAGGTAGTAATCGTTGTCCTCTCCCTGCACGATGGGGTAGGAGACGGCGGACTCGGGAATGAGAATCCAGCCGACCACATCGCTGTTGACCTGCCGCAGCGCTTCCAGATTGATCGAGGCGAGGATTTCCTCCAGCGTCAGGACCACGGGCGGTTCGGTTTCGGCTTCGGTTTCCGGCTTTGTCTCAGGCTTGGTTTCCGGTTTTGTCTCGGGTTTTGTTTCCGGCTTGGTTTCCGGTTCGGTATCAGGCTCCGTCTCCGGTTCGGGGGGATCGGTCTCCGGCTCGGACGCTTCCGTTTCCGGTTCGGGCGGATCGGTTTCCGGTTCCGGATCGGTCTCGGGTTTTGTTTCCGTCTCGGGAGCACTTTCCGTTTCGGAGACGGGATCAGTCTCGGGCGCGGGATCAGTCTCCGGTTCGGTCAGAACGGACGGGGGGATCCCTGCGATTTCCATGGCTTCGGAATAAGTAAGATTCCCTCTATGATAATCGACCAGCTGCCGGACTGCCATGAAGAGCGAGACTGCCAGTGCGGCGCCGATCAGGATGATGATGATTTTCACCGTGCGTGATGGCTTTTTCAAAAAACACCTCCCGAATCCCCTGCGGGAAATTCCTGTCATGTCCGGACATCGGATTTCCGGGCAAATAGGTATAATTCAACAGATAATAGTATATCACACCTGCCCGCGGATTGCAAGGGGCGCGCCAAGAAATCCGCCGGAGAAGAGCGGGAAAGAATGGAATAAAAAAGGAATTCTGTCAGATTTTTCCGGCAAATCGGGTTTGTTCGCGCGATTGTTACATTTATTTTCGCATTTACACAAAATAATTCTAAAAAAATATTTATGTAATAATGTTAAATATTAGAAAACTACTTGCAATTGGAATTAAATGGTGATATAATGAATATACAATAAATGTGAGGGATTCATGTAAGCACACAAAACACACATGAACGCTCTATCTATTATCTCATTATTAAGTATGAGATAGCAATGAGAAAGACCTGAAAAGGGCAAACCACCCGAAAGGATGGGACGCAAAGCTATGGGGTCTAAAGCCGCAAGGTCATGACAGCCCGGCCGCCAGTGTTTCGATTTTGCTTTTTGTATAGACGATATATGAAAAAGGAGAACGAAATGATGGCAAACACTTTCAAAAGAATGCTGGCTGCAGCGCTGGCAACTACCCTGCTCGCAGGTACAATGAGTCTGCCTGTATTCGCAGAAGATGGGAAGGTGGTAAAGGAAGAAACTATTACCAACGAAGATTCCACTGTCTCCAATGTCAAAACTACAACGACAACCGTAGTGGATCCGGAGACCGGCAAGATGACTGTCGTGGTGAATGTTGACAAAAAGACATCCGGCAAAAACACGTTCGGTGCTACCGTTGAAGGAACCATGACCCGCACAGACACGACTGTATACGATCAGGACGGCAATGAACTGGAAAATTCCTGGGTCGAAAACGGTTATACCAAAACCCAGTGGACTGAACAGCTCACAAACGGTTCTAATCTTCCCGAAGTCAAGGTCGAAATGATCCCGGGTCAAACCACAAAAGGTTCTGCCAGCAAAACAACCGAGCGTATTGACGGCAACCAGAAAGAAAACCATCTCGATAAGTGGTATAATTACACCCAAACCGAAACGGTTATCGACAGAGAGGTTACCGTAAATACCGGCGAAATCATTGTTTCTTCCGAAACAGCAACCGATACGGTTGTAAACGGTCTGAAACATGTTGCGTCGGGAGACAAACAGCACATCTATTCCTATGGAATCTCTATGAGCAACTACTTCCACAAGTATGAAATCAAGGATTCCGACGGAAATGTAACCGAAATCAAGTATTACCCGATTACCAATCGCGATCAGAAGGAATATGATGTTCTTCCGGACGAAATCAAAGCGCTTTACACATTTGATGCGGATAAAGGACTCTATGTCCCCACTTCCTCTTCATATGTCTGGTCCGAGTTAAGCAACGGCAAGGAATGGAGCTATGTACTCGGAAGTCTTCCCGAACAGGCAGCAAGCGCAGGTATCGAAACCAAGGCTCCCTCTGATACCAGCAAGGAAGATTCTTCGTCTTACGACAATAATATTTACCTCATTGGTGTCCATGACAAAGCCGGTAATATTATCTATACCTACTGTATGGATAAAGTAACA
>JAFQLN010000120.1 GCA_017414585.1 Clostridia bacterium
AGGAATCACGCTGCTTCCCAACACCTCCGGTGCGAGAAATGCGGAGGAAGCCGTCCGGATCGCACGCCTTGCCAGAGAGCTTGGCTGCGGAGATTTCGTGAAGATCGAAATCATGCGGGACAGCAAATATCTGCTCCCCGACAACGTGGAAACCGTCAAAGCGACCGAGATCCTTGCGAAAGAAGGCTTTGTGGTCATGCCGTATATGTATCCCGATCTGAACACTGCCAGAGATCTTGTGAATGCCGGTGCCGCTTCCGTGATGCCGCTGGCTTCTCCCATCGGCTCCAACAAGGGACTGGCAACGAAGGAATTTATCCAGATTCTCATTGACGAAATCGATCTCCCCATCATCGTGGATGCCGGCATCGGCAGACCGTCACAGGCTTGCGAAGCCATGGAAATGGGCGCGGCGGCGATTATGGCAAACACCGCCCTTGCGACGGCAGGGGACTTGCCGCTGATGGCATCCGCTTTCAAAAATGCCATTGAAGCAGGACGTAAGGCATATCTGGCCGGACTTGGCAGAGTGCTGACTCGTGGTGCGTCCGCATCCGATCCGCTGACAGGATTCCTGCGGGGTTGAGAGGCGAGCCATGGAAAATCAGTTTTTTGTGGATTCGGAGCATCTCTCCCCGGAGGCTCTGGCGAAAAAGCACCGCTTGGAAAACGATCCAACGAGCCGTAAGAACCACATGGAATATATGCTCGGCATGGAGATCATCGAATCGGACGTGTGTTCACAAGTAATGGCGCAGATGAACTCTTACGATTACAGCAAATATACGGCGAGAGACGTTCGTGCGGCTCTTGAACACGCCACTTGCTCGATTGAAGATTTCAAAGCACTTCTTTCTCCTGCTGCCGAACCTTTCCTTGAACGGATGGCGCAGAGGGCAAGGCTGGAAACCAGCAAGCATTTCGGCAACACCGTCTATCTCTTCACACCGCTGTACATAGCGAATTACTGCGAAAATTACTGTGTTTACTGCGGGTTCAACTGCTACAACCACATCAACCGTATGAAGCTGAACATGGAACAGATTGAGCACGAAATGAAGGTCATTGCCGAGTCCGGCATGGAAGAAATCCTGATTCTGACCGGCGAGAGCCGTGCGCAGAGCAACGTGGAATACATCGGCGAATCCTGCAAACTGGCGAGAAAATACTTCCGTATGGTGGGGTTGGAGATCTATCCTGTGAATACCGATGAATACAAGTACCTTCACGAATGCGGCGCGGACTATGTGACGGTATTCCAGGAGACATACGATGCCGATAAGTACGAACAGCTTCACCTGCTCGGTCATAAGCGTGTGTGGCCATACCGATTCGATGCACAGGAGAGGGCACTTCGCGGCGGTATGCGTGGCGTGGCGTTCTCAGCGCTCCTCGGTTTGTCCGATTTCCGAAAAGATGCTTTGGCAAGCGCATTACACGTCTATTATTTGCAGAGAAAGTACCCGCACGCCGAAATGTCGCTGTCCTGCCCGAGACTCAGACCGATCATCAACAATGACAAAATCAATCCTCTCGATGTCGGGGAAAAGCAGCTCTGTCAGGTGCTGTGCGCCTACCGCATCTTCCTGCCCTTTGTGGGCATTACGGTGTCCTCCCGCGAGAGTGCCCAGTTCCGCAACGG
>JAFQLN010000121.1 GCA_017414585.1 Clostridia bacterium
ACAGCCCGATTCCGCCGTTCAGCGCCTCATCCGCTATGTCATTTCCATGTTCACCGACACTCCCTATGAAGCCATCCGCCTCGGCTGCGACGGATGCGGCGTCCCCGTATTCGCCGTGCCCGGTCCGGATCTCGCAAAATCCTATCTCCGTATGGCGTGTCCCGAACTCCTCCCCGATCCTTCCATGACCGCCGTCACCGCCCGCATGACCACCCTCATGAACCGCTATCCCCAGCTCATCCGCGGCCGCGATTACATCTGCTCCGTCATGAACTCCTTCCCGAACATCACCGCGAAGGGCGGCGCGTCCGGCGTTTACACCTTCGGTCTGAAAAAAGAACGCCTCGGCGTCATGCTCAAGATCTACGACGGCACGGAAACCTCCTGGCAGCCCGTCATCGCCGAAATCCTCCGTCAGGTCTCCCCCGATATCAACCGCGAACTCATCGAAAAGCTCGAAACCACCGAACTCATCGGCACCACCTGCCGGAACATCCGCAACATGACCGGCGCCGTTGTCGGCGAAATGACCCCCGTGTTCAAACTTGACAAGCGCCTCTGATTTTGTTACATTATCACACATAAAATGTTCAAATCACACATGTTAAATCAGAGAAAACTTGTGAAATTTGCAGTTTTTTGTGAGAATTTGCAAAAAGCCCTTGACAGGCGAAAAAAAATATGATATGATAAAGTTAGGGAAATTTCAGGTTCAAAAACTCTGTATGTCCATCCCCTCGGCTTGCTGAGGAAGACATGCGCGACTATTCTCTCCAATTTTAACAAAAATCAGAAAAAAGCGTAAAGCAGGCGGAGCGTAAATTATGGATATGTTTGAATATTACGGCTATTTTGCCGAAGAAAATCGTTCGGATCGACTGATCGAAGCAGAAAACCGTGTGATTGATACCCTGTTTGACCGTTATCTTCCGGGCAGCGGCGAACTTCTCGACTCATCTGCAGGCCTCGGACGGAATGCCTTCCGTCTGGCAAATCTCGGCTACACCGTAACGGCGGGCGATTTCATCGCGGATCACGTGGAAGCCATCCGTGCCAATCCGGAATCCGCAAAACTGAAGGAAACCTACTGTTCCAGCGCACATCGTCTTTCCGCGTTCGGAAACGAAAGCTTTGACGTGGTCATTTCGCTCGGTTCCATGTACCATATGCGCACCAAGGCGGAACGTGAAGTTCTGGTAAAGGAATCCCTGCGCGTTCTCCGTCCGAACGGAATCTTTGCGTTCTCCTATATGTCTCCGATGGCAATGACCTTCGGTCAGTATTTCAACGCCATGCGCACCTACAAAACGCAGGACCGCATGAAAGCGTACCGCAAGCTGGCAAATGTGGAAAAAAGCCACGTCTGTGATATGTTCCACGGCATGTCTCTCGAAGAGATGACGGACATTTCCCGCGAATACGGTCTGAAGATCCTGACCGTTGCATCTACGTACGGTCTTCTGTACGACATGGCAGACGAAATCGCAGCAATGTCCGAAGAAGAATACGAAGCATTCGTAAAATGTCAGATCAACTGCTGCGAAGACCCGGTCGTTGCCCGCTACTGTATGCGCGGTCTGTTCATCGCACAGAAGAAGGAACTCGATCTGTTCGACTGACATCCGTCTGTAAAACCGCATAAAGATACCGCGAGGGTGCTTTTTCGAAAGTACCCTTGTTTTTTTGCGGCAAACGCGATATAATGTAAGCACAGAAAATTCAATCAGACAGGATATGCTTATGAACATTCTTTTGGCGGCTGCCGACGCATCCGCGTTCTGGAATCTCGTCGCGCAGATCACCGGGATCGCCGGAACCGCGATGTGCTTTTTCATGTTCGTCGCGCGGAAGCGCGGGACGATCCTTCTCGGCAAATTCACCTGCGACGTTCTCTGGACACTGCATTACGGACTCATCGGCGCGTATTCCGGCGCGGCGCTGAACGTCCTCGCCATGGGACGCGAAACAGTCTTCTACAACAAGGACAAAAAATGGGCGTCCTCCCGCCTGTGGCTGTACCTGTTCGTCGCGTTCACAATCGGCTCCAGCCTGCTGACGTGGGAAGGTCCGCTCAGTCTCCTGCCGATGACCGGCTCGTGCTGCGCGGTCGTCAGTTTCTGGTGTACCAAACCTCTGCACATCCGCCTTCTCGCCATCCCCGCCCAGCTCCTCTGGCTGATCTACGGTATCCTCCATATGTCCCTCCCGAGCATCACCTCCAACATCATCGCCCTCACCGCCATCGGCATCGGTCTGTACAGGGATATTAAGAAGAAATGAGGTTCTTTGGGGGAAACTTTTTCGGGAAAAAGTTTTCCCAAAACCCCTTTCAAAAAGCTTCAGACAAATGGACTGACATAGTACAGTGCAAATTTACAGAAAGAAGGATATAGTTTATGCGTATAGAGTTATGCAAGAACGAACTGAACGAACGGATCGAGCTGAATTATCACCGGCTTGCGGACGACGCGTACTATCAGATCGGCGATGTTTTCTCGCCGGCAGGATACGGCTGGATGGGCGACAAGGAGGGACGCGCCCTGCTGGCGTTTGTTTCCCACTACAAAATGTCCGGACGTTCGATCCCCTGCATGGAGCAGATGCTCGAAAAAATGCCGTCGATGGTGAACGGACAGAACTATCTCGGCAAATGCGGGGACGGAATGATCCGTGAAGAACAGCTGTCCGGGCATTCGTGGCTGCTGCGCGGTCTCTGCGAACACTACGAACAGTTCGGCGACGCGTATTCGCTCACGCTGATCCGGGACATCACAAACAATCTGTACCTCCCGCTCAAGGGAGAATTCGCCGTTTATCCCGTGGACCGGGAAATCCGGGAAATCGGCGGCGTCAGCGGATCGGAAGCGGGCGTCTGCGGAAAGTGGCTCCTTTCCACCGACACCTGCGCGGCGTTCATGTCGATCGACGGGCTGTCCCATGCGTACAAAATCCTCCGCGATCCCGCGCTGAAGGAACTGCTCGACGAAATGATCACGTTCTACTCCGCCCTTGACAAGCGCGCGATGAAGGCCCAGACCCACTGCACGCTGACCGCGGGCCGCGCGATGATGCGGATGTACGGCGTGACCGGCGAAGCATGGTACCGGACGTGCGCGGAATCCATCTGGGATCTCTATGTAAACGGCGGCGGCATGACGTACACCTATCAGAATCTGAACTGGTGGGGACGCCCGGACACATGGACGGAACCGTGCGCGGTCATCGACTCGCTGATGCTCTCTCTCGAGCTGTTCAAAGCGACGTGCCGACCGGAATACCGGACGACCGCGGCGCGCATCTGGCACAACGGTTTCGCAACACTCCAGCGTGCAAACGGCGGCGCGGGGACGGATACGGTCATCACGGCGGAAAGTCCGTGGGACGATCTCGCATCCGATATGTACGAAGCGCCGTTCTGCTGCACGATGCGTCTGGCGGAAGGACTGTGGTACATCCGCGAAAACAGCGATCTGCTGTGGGCGGAGACGACCGGGACAGTCACGAAGCAGGCAAACGGCGTCTATGCGGACGGGGATATCCTGTACGCGGAAGTGACGGGCGGCGCGGAAGCGTATGCCGACACGGAAGCGGCAGACGTGGACGGACACAGACTCACGCCGATCGTGAAGTATTACCGCGTGCCGAAGGATATCATGGAAGCAAGCAAGCAGAAAATTATTTTCAATTAAACCATCCATACATTCCATTCTTTATTTTTTCACAGGAAACTCACCATGCAGAATATTCACCACCGCATTCCGATCGCCGAAAAAGGAATTTCGCCGGAACTCTTTGACGCCGTTCCGGGAGATTTCGTCACCACAAGGCTTACCACCAAAGAAATAAAGCAGGTCGGTACCGTAAACGGCGTCGAATACAAACTCACCATCCGCCTGACCAGATGGACAGGCAGAACCACCCCCGCACAGATCGTCGTTCTTTCCGGACTGTTCTGGGAAAATTATCCCAGAATGTACGAACGTTTCGGTGCGGCAGGCGAAAGTCCCACACAGATTACTCTTGATATTGAAAACAAAGGCTACGGCATCGCATGGAACGCAGGAAATCTCGTTCATCTGCATGACGGCTGGCTGGAACAGTATCCCGAAGACTACGACTGCATCACGCATGAACTGGCACACGCCATCCAGAACGGCTGGAACGGCGAAACGCTGGAATACGAAGACTACATCGAACGCTTTGCGGATGCCTGCCGTTTCCTGTATGCCTTCCGAAACGGCGAATACAACGACAGGAACTGGGAGATGCAGACCATCGACGGAGAACCCACCAGAGAAGATTCCGTTCGTTTCCTCGTCTGGTTTGACTACTTCTACTCCACCGAGGACAACGACCTTCTGCTCAACTACTTCCGGGTATGTCACGACGAAATATATCCCACAGCAGACTGGAAGGAAGCATGGGCGGATATTTTCAGAGGTTCTGCGCTCGAAGGGCGTGACATTGACGATATCTACGCCGAATACGCCGCAAGTGAGTTCGCGGTCCTCCCGACCGACACCGGGAACGGTCCTTCCCCTCTTCTTTCGAAATACGACGTCCGCCGCCATACAAAATAAGCCAAACATCCGAAGGTACTGCCGCATACACAAAAATATTTTTTTCACAGAAACGAGGTGCCCGGCTATGATTTTCCGCTCCCACAGAGGCGGCGTGTACTACACGCCCGAAAACACCATGCCCGCCTTCCGCGCCGCACTGGACAGCAAGTTTGAGCAGATCGAAACCGACCCGCAGTACACAAAAGACGGCGTCATTGTCCTGATGCACGATTCCACCATCAACCGTACCTGCCGCCATAAGGACGGAAACGTCATCGAACAGCCGCTCCGCGTCCGTGACATGACGTATGCCGAGCTGCTGAACTACGACGCAGGGATCCACAAAGGGTCTCAGTTCAAAGGTACCCCCGTGCCGACGCTCGAAGAACTGCTGCAGCTGCTCGACGGCACGGACGTCCTGCTGGATCTTGACAAAAAAATCACCACGGCGGAGCTGGATCCCCTGCTCAGCCTCGTAAAAAAGTATGACGTAACCGTTGAGTTTTCCTGCGCCGACACCGCACGCATCCAAAAGATCCTCTCCGTCCTTCCCGACGCGCGGATCAATTACGACGGAAAGAATACCGAGGAGGATCTGCGGGAAATCGCGGCGCTCGTGCCGCGGGAGCAGCTTACGGTCTGGGTCTATCTTGACAAGCCCAATTTTGCCTGGCTAACGGACCGCGACAAAGCGTCGCCCGAGGTTTGCGCGCGTGTCCGGAAGTACGCCATGCTCGGAATTGCCAACGTGACCTTCCCCGAAGATGTCCGCGAGGCAATGCTGTTTGGTGCGGATATCATTGAGGTGTAAGAGAATAAAAAAATTGGACACATCATAAGGATTGTTCCGGAATGATGTGTCCGATTTTTTATTTTGCGGAGCTGTCGAGATCGGGCAGTCCTTCCGCCCAGTCATGCAGGGATTTCATGGCATCCATAACACTGCACAGAGTTTTCCAGTAATCTCCGTCTTTTACGTGTTCACGGGAAATGCGGATCCCCGCCGCCGCTCTGTCTTTTACAAAACCTTCGGGCAGGGTGGGAAAATCATACTCACCGAAAAAGGTGACATAGCTGATGCAGCGTAAGAATCCCTCCGCACAGAAGGGTTCCCAATCACCGTCCTCAGATCTGTCCATAAACACGGGATCAAAGGGATGTCCCGCACAGCTGCACGCGGTAAGGTAGCCTTTTCGGTTCAGGATCTGCAGAGGAACGGCAATAAGTTCGTCCACTTCGAAAAAATCGGGTTTCGGATCGTAATGAACTTCGGTGCCGTCGCCTGTTTTGCACGTCACTGTTCCGCCTCTGCTTTTGGTAATATCAAACGTTCTTTTGTGCATATACGGCATGGCATTCCCCTCTCATGTGCTTCTAAAGGAACAGGGAAAACCCTCGTTCAAAAAGGTTTTCCCTGTAAAAAATCAAACTGTTGAATTACTTGCTGGCTTCTTCTACAGCAACAGCTACAGCAACGGTCATACCAACCATCGGGTTGTTGCCGGCGCCGATCAGACCCATCATTTCTACGTGAGCCGGAACGGAGGAGGAACCTGCGAACTGTGCGTCGGAGTGCATACGGCCCATGGTGTCGGTCATACCGTAGGAAGCGGGACCTGCTGCCATGTTGTCC
>JAFQLN010000122.1 GCA_017414585.1 Clostridia bacterium
GATCAGCACGCCGAGGCCGCCCGGGAGCTTGTCTTCGTTGACGTACCAGTCACCGAGGGAGCAGTTGTCGGAATTGCGGACGCCGAACCAGCCGTCGTCCATGACGAGCATTTCGATGCCGACTTCCTTGGCGCGTTCCGCGAAGGAAACGAGCTTGTCGGTGTCAAAATTGAAGTAAGCGGCTTCCCAGCTGTTGATGAGCAGCGGGCGCTTTTCGGTCTTCCATCTGCCGCGGACGAGGTTGTTGTTGTACAGGCGGTGGAAGATGCGGGACATTTCGCCGATGCCTTCGTCCGAGAAGACAAGAACGGCTTCGGGAGTCTGGAATTCTTCGCCCGCTTCGAGGTGCCAGGTAAATCCGTCGGGATTGATGCCGATGTTCACGCGGGTGCATTCGTAGTAGTCCACGTCGGCAGTGATGTCGAAGTTGCCGCTGTACACGAGATTGAAGCCGTAGACTTCGCCCTGGTTTTCGTCAGCGCCGTGACGGACAAGAGCCGCGAAGGGGTTGTGGAAGTGCGAGGACGAGCCGCGGGTGGAGGACAGCGAGGTATGACCGTGTTCCAGCGGGGAGCGTGCCATGTTGCGTTCCGCGTTGTGGCGTCCGTAAAGGTGAACGATATCGAAGTCCATCGTGTTGAAGGAAACGCTCGCGCTGTAGACCTTTTCGATGTCCATCGGCTTGTCGGATTCGTTGATGATGCGGACCGCCTTGGTCATCGCGCCGTAGTTTTCAAATACGGTGTACATCAGCACAGCGGCCGCGTCGGTGACTTTGTCGCGGACGTAGATTTCGAGCGTTTCGCACTCGTCGTCACTGTTCGCGTAAGTCGCGGGCATGCCGGCGAGAGCGGGCTTGCCTTTGTAAATTTTGTGGCTGACATACCGGAAGTCGGTGCAGTTGTTGCCGTCGGCATTGCGGATCGCAACGGCGGTCTTGCGGAAGTCGCCGACGCCGAAGCCGGAATATTCCAGCGGAGATACGTCCGCGGAGAAGGAACGGTCTTCCACGGAAGCGTTGCTCGGCGAGAAGGATGCAAAATATTCGCGGAACATATATCCCTTGAAGTTCACGTCCGGAATCTTCGCACCGTAGTACTGACAGAGAAGGTATCCCTGTTCAAAAATCTCGATCACGTAGGTCGAGGTCGCGGTGTCGAGCTTGAAGATGTTCTTATCTTCGATAAAACGAATGCCCATTTGGTTTTCTCCTTTTATTTATATACATTGCAGATTCGGTTTCATAATTCCCGTTACACAGCAGCCGCGCGCTTCAGAAGTGCCTCCAGCTCCTCCATGCATCCGGATTCCGGCGGTTTTCCGGTCAGCAGAACCGGCTTTTTTGCCTCGATGCGTTCACCGAGGATCCGGCAGAGCTCCGTCTGTGTCGCTTCCTTCTGCGTCACACGCTCAAAATCCTCCAGCAGAAGAACGTCGGCCTCCGAATATTTCTTCCGGAAGTTCTTCTGTTCCGCTTTCATGACGGCTTCGACCATTTCGTCGATAAAATCCCCGATCCGGGTGCGCACATACACCGTTTCCTCCGGCAGCAGACGCAGCACCTCTGACGTGAAACGTTCACGTGCGTCCGTATCGTGCGTCAGCAGGCAGACAAACTCATAGCCTTCCACGCGTTCCGCAAAATTCCGTACCGCAGCCGTCCGGGGATTCTCTTCCGCACGCTGATTCTGTATAAAATGATGGTTCATTGATTCCTCTCTTGTTTTCCGGTCTCTTTCCTTTATACTTTAATATTTTCCCACGATCTTGATCTCGTCCACAATCGCCTTGAAATTCTCAAGACTTACGGAATTCGGGACGGAGTGGTCGGAGGAGAAGATGTAGCCGCCGTTTTCCTTGAGCGCGGGGATGACGCGGCGGATTTCTTCGATGATGGCTTCCCTGTCGTCCCAGAGAACAGCGTTGATGCCGCCGTGGAGGACGAGTTTGTCACCGTATTTTTCCTTCAGCGTCAGGGGTTCCATGCCCGCTTTGACTTCCAGCGGGTTCAGTGCGTCGAGACCGATTTCCATCAGGTCGTCGATGCGGCTCATGATGTTGCCGCAGGAGTGCAGGTGCGCGTAGATGCCGTGGTTGTGCGCCCAGTCAATCGCGCGCTTGTGGACAGGCTTCAGCATTTCGCGGTACATTTCGTTCGAGAAGAACGTCGTTCCCTTGTAGCCCATGTCGTCCGGCCAGCTGATGCAGTCGAAGTGATAGCCCGCGTCCCAGATCTGTCCGAACAGGTCAATGCAACGGTCGAGGTACGTGTTGAACATATCCTGTACCATTTCCGGCTCTTCGTACATCGCGATCAGCAGGTTTTCCGTACCCATCATCCACGAGTGCGTCACGTCAAAGCCGAACCAGAAGTTCGCCGTGATCCAGCGGCCTTCCGCCTGCCACTGCGGATACGCACGCTTCAGGTAATCCCAGTTGATCCGGTTTTCCCCCGCGTACATCCGCTTCTTGCATTCTTCCCATGTCTCCGGCGTCGTTACCGTGTAGTCGAGGAATTCCGGCGTGGAGTCGATCCCCTTGTCGTAGCGCAGCGTCACGCCCCAGTTGGTCTTGTAGGTGACGGTCGTTTCGGTTTCTTCCAGCTTGGTGTACGGGTACTGCGGCGTGATGTCCACCCCGATCCCCGCTGTCTTGTCCACACCGAAATAGTCGCACCAGTCCATGCCTTCCGGCATGCCTTCCGCCTGCCAGCGGCGGATCGTTCCCGCCCACGGACTGTCGATGATCGGCACGCGGTCCGCTTCCTTGTGAGCATACATCCGAGCAAAGCGTTCCTTTACTGTCATTTCTGCCATAGTTTTTCGTCCTTTCATTGAAACTGACGTTGATGTTTTCTGCTTTTAGTATAATGGAAATGAGAAAAATGTGCAAGGGGATTTTGAATTTTTTCGCGGGGAAATTAATCCTGCATTGAATTTTCTGAAACCACCGAACAATTGACGGCTTTCCGGTGATATGATAGAATACAGTTACAAAAAACGAAAGGAGCTGCAGTGCAATGAATCTGAAAATCGGAACCATAATCCGTGAACTCCGTATCAAGGCAGGTATAACACAGGAAAAACTCGCCAGTCATCTCGGAATCTCCGTACAGGCGGTCAGCCGCTGGGAAAGCGAGACCTGTTATCCCGATCTGGAGTTTGTTCCGAAAATCGCTAACTATTTCCGCGTCTCCGCCGACTATCTCCTTGGCATCAACCGATACGATACAGCAGAAACCGCCGCGGAATACAAACACAAGTGGACAGCGGCAGTAAAAAACGCAAACCACGATCAGGCAATGGAAATCATTACGGAAGCACTCACGATCATGCCGAAAAATTATGATCTCATGCTGAAAAAGATAATGTCTCTGCTCATTGCGGCAGGAATCGCCGAAGAAAATAACCAAACGGCAGATGTTCAAAAATTCATGAACGAATGCGAGACGCTGGCAAATATCATACTCACAGAATGCGGAAACGACCGCCTGCGGTGTGAAGCGCGTATGTATCTCATAGCTATGAAACAGTTCCGGAACGACTGGAACGGTATCCGGGAGCTGGCGGACAATTTGCCGGATATCAAACAGACAAAAAACTGTATGCTCGCCAAATTTTACAGGCCCACCGGCGAGGAACACGATGCCAGCCTCCGTGCTTTCCTGTATGAACTGTTTTTCCATTTTTTCACCACTTCCATAGAGCTTGTGCACGTCTCCCTCATATCGGATAAAGAAAAAGCCACGACCGCAGAAGCTTTGCTGCACATTCTCGATCTGGTGGCAGAAGGTCAGCCGTACGGAGAATTCGAACTGTATCTGGACAGACTCTATCTCACCCTGTTTGAATGTACCGGTGATGAGCAGTACTGCCGTGTACCCGATTATTACGAAAAACGCTATGAAGCACTTCCCGCAAAATTCACCTACGAGAAGGGCTTTTTCAAAGGCTATACCTTCGATCATGAGCAAGCGATCCACAGCATCGATGGAAGCGCAAAGTAAGTACAGACGGAAAAACCACGGATCCTCCAACAAATTCACCGTCGGCAGCCGAATGCTCCCGGTCTTCTGTCGATGGTGAATGGATTTATTATCAACAAAATCAAGAAAAAATCAAACTTTTTTCAAAAAGGTATTGACAAATCAGATACAGTGTGTTATAATGATGAAGCAACAGAGGGAAGCCCCCAAGCGGGAGAATGTGCCGGAGTGGCGGAATTGGCAGACGCCCGGGACTTAAAATCCCGTGATACGAAAGTATCGTACCGGTTCGAACCCGGTGTCCGGCATCTTCTGTTGATAAACCGAATATCGCGGGGTAGAGCAGTCTGGTAGCTCGTCGGGCTCATAACCCGGAGGTCATGTGGTTCAAATCCCTTCCCCGCAATCGAAAAACACCGTATATATGCAAGAAATTGTGTATATACGGTGTTTTCTTTGTATTTTTACACATGGAAGCAATTTACAGCAGGAAGGAAAATTCAACAAAAATTCAACTCGACTTTCAAAAATGCGAAAACTTCAACAGAACTTCCCTTCACGCTTTCTTCATCTGCAATGCTTCACTCAGAATGTCCGCGTTCTTTTCGTCCGCTTTGGCGATCACATGAGCGTAAATGTTCGCTGTCGTGCTGACCTGCGCGTGACCGAGACGTTTGGAAATGCTCACGCTGTCTGCGCCGTTGAAATATAAGATACTCGCCATCGTGTGCCGGAACGCATGAGGATTGATATGCGGCAGTCCGCGCCGTTTGGAAAACTTCTTCATCCAGTCTGTCACGCTGTCCGGGTGCATAGGGGAACCGTTGTCCTGCGTGAAAACAAAACCCTGTGATTCAAAGTAGATGCCGATCCGCAGGCGTTCTTCTCCCTGCCATGCCTTATATCGCCGCATCAGGATCATGGTTTCCGCCGGTACACTTATCCAACGGTCGGAAGTCTTTGTCTTCGGGGTAGTGATATAGATTCCCTTATCCGGACTGTACTGCACATTCCGGCAGATGTGTATTTTGTTCTGCGTGAAGTCGCAGTCTTCCCACTTGATACCGAGGATTTCCCCTCTCCGCGCTCCGGTAATGAGGTACAAGTGTGTCAGCGTTCTCCACTTGATCGGTTCTTCCTCCAGTGCGTCCCGTATCTGTTCGATTTCTTCCGGCTGAAAATAGTTTACCTCTTTCTTTTCCGTCTTCGGAGGAACTACACGGTCGGCGGGATTGAAAGGTATCAGACCTTCCATGACCGCCTGTTTGAGGATCACATGAATCAAACGGTGGTGTTCAAGGATCGTTTTCGCCGACAGTCCTCCGCCGGTCTTCTTGTTCTGCCCTTCCTCGCCGAGCTTGGTGTACAGGGTATTGAGCATATCCGGACGGAGGTCTTTCAGCTTTACATGACCGATGTCCGGCGCGATCCGTTCCATCAACTCGCGGTACCGGACAATGGTACTGTGTTTCGTGCCGCGTTCCTCCTTCAGAGTGATGCAGTATTCCCCATACTGCGTGAAGGTCTGGCGCGTATCGGACACGGTTCCCTCTCGGCATTCCTTTTCAAAGGTGGCGGCGAAAGCCTCCGCCTTTTTTCGTGCGCTTTTTTCCGTCCACGTCGGCTCTACAGTGAAAGTGGTGGTATACGGTTTGAGCTGCTGCCCGCCAGCATCGCGCCCACGGTGGACGCGGATGCTGTAGGAAATCAGTTTGCCGGACTTGTCCCGGCGTTCTTGGATGTTTGCCACGGTTAGTCCTCCTTTTTATGCTTGTTGATATAATATATAATCATTGCTTCAACCACATCATGCAGTTGATGGATGAATGAACACGTTTCGGAATAGGTAAATTGAGCGGCAATATTCCCGTTTTTATCGCACAGGCAGTACGGATCGTAACCGTGAACCTCTGGCATTTCCTTTGAGAACGATTCAACTGCCGCTCGTTGTTCCTCGATTATTTCTTCTGCGTTTTCTGCTCTGTCTCGCCAATATTCTTCAACCTCTTCATCAGTCAATTCCCGACGTTCCCCGCGTGATATTCCGGGATAGGCACAGTCGTCATAGCTATCCAAGCGATCACGAATATTCCTCAATTCTTCTTCGCTAAAAAGTTTTCGGAATATATCATTTTGGGGATTCTTTATAATCTTACATAACCGATAAAATTCACGTTCGTTCCGGAGAGCACGTTTTTCATCTTCCGGTAATTGCGCAAGGGATGTATTTGTGAATTCATAACCAATCTGACTGACAATCTTGTCAGTTATCCCACACAACTCTATATACTCTCTTATATCCTTGTGAAGTTCAAATAATTTTTCATCCAATTTACTGTTTTTATATTCAAGCTCTGTTTTATAATCATCATATCCCATCAACCATTCATACCGAACTTTCGGAAATAACTGTGCAATTCTGCGCGCATTATCTTCGGTGAGACGTCTCACTCCATTCACCATACAAGATATCTGTCTCGCGCCAAGACCAAGCAAGTCTCCGAATTGACTTTGTGTCATTTCCAGATCTGAAATCAATTCCCGCAATCTGATACAGGATTTCTGATTGATTTCTTTTTTATTTGCCACGTTTTCTCCTCCAATTCAATCAGAACAATTTGTGTTTTTGATTGTAGGCAATTCAATCAACTTGTGATACAATCATACACGAAGATAATGTAAATGTCAATATCTTCGTGGAAAAAACTCAAAAAAATCAAACATATTATAGGAGGAACATACATGGATACCCCTATCACCATTCCCAACAATCCTACTTTTCTGCCGCCTGCCAAAGCGTCTAAGGCAACACGCATTCCCGAAAACGCAATCCGTCGTATGATTAAGCAGAAAATTTGTCCTGGCTTCTATTCCGGTAATCGCTTCATGGTAAATACCGAGGCTCTTGTTGCCATGCTTGCCGCTCAGACCGGCGATACACAGATTAAGTAACCGAAAGGAGAGGGCATCATGTCACGCAACTACATACTGGAAGACCGCGACTATCTCGCGGAACTGATCCGCCGGAACTTTGCCGCCGGTGATATTGTCGTACATCTCACCTATCCTTCCGCCGGTACTCCGGCTGTCAGCTATGCCGACGCCGAAAAGGATATCACTGATTATATCCGCGCAGCAAAATCCCTCTGGCAGCAGAACGCCGGACAGGAAGAAGCTACACTGCGCTATATCGGAATCACAGGAAGCGAAAGAAACGGAAGCCGTGAAGGAATGTACCAACACTTTTTTATTCTCCCCGGTTCGCTGAATCCTGCGGCTGTCTGTGACGCATGGAAGAAAGGAAAAGCGAAAGTCACTCCCCTGTTCGATTCCAAAGGGAAAGTCTATATTGTGAACCGCGTCACGAACAAACGTCAGACCTCCGGCACATGGTATTTTTCCAGACATCTGGAACAAACTTATGATACTCATGATCTCTCTGAAGAACTGGAAGGTCTGATCTATTATCCGTGTATCGACGACGATGAAGTCTTCGGCGGAATTATAGACGAGGATAATTTCGATTTCTGATCCCCCTCGAAAAAAATACAATCCCTGCTCATTGAGGAACCCGTACCGGCTCCCCAATGAATGGGAGCTTGTATGGGGTATTAACTCTGCGACCATTCTATAACCCCTTCGGAAGCTCCCGAAACTACTACCACACATGAGAGGGACACCCAACATGAAACCTACCACAACCACGCCGGTACACGGCTGTATGAGAGAACAGCGGATTGACTGCGGCGAATACGTTATGATCCACCTGTACCCTGTTCGTTCCCTCTCAGATAAGAAGACACGGCAGAAGAAGCACCGTACTACCCGCGAGGTACAGAAGAAGCTCAACGAAAAGAATTCCCGCCGGAAGCTGTCCGCGATGATCCACACAAACTTCACGCCGAAGGACGTTGTGGTTTCCCTCACCTACGACCGGAACCACCTTCCGAAAAGCATTGAAGCAGCACACACAGAAATGTACAACTTTATCCGGCGTATCAAACGCGCATGGAGCGGTACAACCGGAGAAGCGGTTTCCCTGTTCAAGTACATCGAAGTCATGGAAACCGGAAAGAAAGGTCGGATTCACCACCATCTCATTATATCCGGCGGTCTGGATCGCGCTCAGATAGCAAAAACATGGGGACGCGGAAGTGTTTCTGCTGAACCTCTCCGGTTCGATGAAAACGGGATTGTCGGGCTTGCGGCGTATCTGACAAAGCAAAGCGCGCGCATCCGTTATAAACATTGGTCTGCGTCCCGCAACCTTTTGAACCCCTGTGTTGAAGTCTCTGACGACCGCATACGCCGTGAAGAGGTTTACCACATCAACAGCAATCCGCTTGATTACAACTACATACAGAACCTCTATCCGGGCTACACGGTCTGCCCCTACTCTGTAGAAACGACCGCCAACGATGAAATCCAGCTCGCGCCGTTTGTGTCATTCATGCTGTACAAGACCAATAACCGATACTTCCGGATGGATGAACACGGTCATTGCTACACGCCGCCGGAATTCACAGACGTCTGGAAAACGAAGCCGGTACAACCGCGATGCACACC
>JAFQLN010000123.1 GCA_017414585.1 Clostridia bacterium
ATGAGGGACTTGTTCAGCAGGATTTCAGGTTCTCCGCAGGAAGAAAAAATTCAATCCGCATACAGAAAAATGATGGCTGAAAACCATCATCTGCAGACGAGAACGGAAATGGAGCTTGAGAAGAACCGAAAACAGCTTGCTAAGTTGAGACTGGAAATTGGGAAGGTTCTGGAAGGGAACAGTATCTATACCGAGGAAGATCTTGCGGCGGCACTGAACAATGTTAAGGCAAAGATTACCGAGGGCGAAGCAATTCTTTCAAAACTTCAGGATGAAGATGCGCAGAAGAAAGCATGGTGCGATAATATGATTCCTGCATACCATCAGTTTCGAAACTGGGCTGAGGAATTTGAAAATGCTTCCCTTGAAACAAAGAAAATGATCGCCTGTCAGCTTTTCACGCGAGTAGAGATTGGCAAAGGATATAAGATACATATTGAACTGAACATGACATACCGACAGTTTATTGAGGATTGGTGTTCAGGCACAGTGATTGAAGCGATTGCAGGATAAACTCTGACCGAACTGCTATGGAGGAGATTATAAATTTGTGTTTATTACATTCTGCCTCTTGAGCCAGAGCACCTGACTGTTAATCAGGGTGTCACTGGTTCGAGTCCAGTTGGGGGAGTGAAAAAATCCTTCAGATTTAGTGAGTAATCACCAAAGATTTGAAGGATTTTTCTTTTCATTTCGTAAAACAAGCACTAACACATCATAAGAAACAACGAGAACATAGATCATGCGGCAGAAAACATACCCGCATGATTGTAAACCGGAAAACACGGGCTGTTATTGAAAAACAAAAAATATAAGCATTGGGCGTGTCGCATTTACATTGAAAAGTGTAATTTGCGACACGCCCATTCTGAACAGCAACGAATCGATCAGGAGGAAACAATCATGATTCAGAAAGCATTATCCGCGCCGGCATGGCTGACATCAGGCGGGATCTATCAGATCAATCCCCGCACGTTTTCGGCAGAAGGAACTGTTTCTGCTGTAACAAAAGAACTTCCGTTTCTGGCGGATCTGGGATTCGGCACCATCTATCTTTGTCCGATTTTTGAAGAAGATGATTCCGAAAACCGTGACAACTGGAGCAAACGTCAGAAGGCTTCGGAAACGCAAAATCCGAAGAACCCTTACCGGATGAACGACTATTTCCGGATTGATGAAGAATACGGCACCATGGAAGATCTGGCGGAATGTATCCGGGAATGTCACAGACTGGGCATGCATCTGATTCTCGATCTGGTCTATCTTCATATCGGTCCCAATGCCGCAATTCTGAAAATACATCCGGAATTTGCCAAGCAGAACATGGACGGCAGTTTTATCAATGGTTACTGGAATTTCCCGCTCCTGGATTTCAATCACCCCGGACTGAGGGAGTATCTCTGGAGCAATATGGTGTACTACATTGTAGTTCTGGATGCAGACGGATTCCGATGTGATGTGGGCGACGGTGTTCCGCTTGACTTCTGGACGGAAGGCTGCAGGCGAATCCGTGCCGTCAAACCGGATGCGGCTCTGATCAATGAAGGAACCCGCGGAGAATCCCTGCTCGCTGCTTTTCATGCCGTTTACGGCTTTTCATGGCACGAATGTATATACGGCGTTCTGAGCGGTCAGAAAGATGCATCCGCGCTTGTTGAAAACTGGAACGGTACCAATCATAATTACCCGGAAGGAGCCCTGATTCTGCGGGATATGGACAACCATGACACGGTTACCGACTGGCCGAAGCGTGCGGAATGTCTTGCGGGACATCGGGGAATGGATCTGATTCAGGTTTTGAATTACAGCATCGACGGCATCCCCATGGTCTACTGCGGCAATGAACTGTGCGACACCACAGAAGTGAGTATGTTCGCCAACCGGTTCCATCCGGGACGTTTCAGCCCCACTCCAAGAGAAGAACTGAAAGATACCGACCAGTCCCTGCGAAGACAGGAAATTCTGCATACACTGAATCATGCCCGTGCGGAAGATGCCGTACTGCAGACCGGAAAGACGATCTGGCTTGATCAGGATCAGCCGGATTCTGTCCTGTCATTCATGAGGAGCAGCGGAACACGCAGTCTCTGGTTCCTTGGAAATCTCAGTGGTAAGGAAATAACTGTCCGCACGAAAACAGCTGTCCCGACGGAAGACATTGAAACGATTCTTGCATACGGAACGGAACGAAATGGATCCTCCTGTTTCACCATGCAGCCATACGGTTTTATCATGATCAGAGAACCTCTTCACTGAACAGCAAATCATGGTAATAGAAGAATTGCGCATGAATCGGAATTTTGATATGAGATGACTTGCCGATTACCTGTTTGTCTGGCTGCGATACTCGTTTCGGTAAGTGATTCTGAGCGGCATAATCTTTCCGCTGTGTGCTGATAATTATCTGTATCCTTTATGCTTGCCTCGCAGAGAACCGGAGCGTTTTGTGATCAAATTTATGCAGGTTTGTAAAAAATCACGTGAATACAAACTTTCATTCCGCTCTCACAGTTGACTTGCACACATTTCCGTGCTATAATGAAACATTATACAGAATGTCCCCGTTTTTCCATCAGGGAAACGGCGGATGCGGCCTTGTTTTGATTCCAAAAGGGAGAAGCCCGATGAAAATTGTTGTAAACGGATGCGGGAAGATCGGTTCGACGATTCTCGCAAATCTCGCTGCGGAGGGACACGATGTCATTGCACTGGACAGCGATCCCGCCGTTGTGTCGGAAATGACAAATATTTATGATGTGATGGGGGTCTGCGGCAACGGCGCGGACTGCGAAACGCTGGAAACCGCCGGTGTTGAGAATGCGGAGCTGTTCATCGCCGCAACGGGATCGGACGAGCTGAATATGCTCTCCTGCTTCCTTGCGGGACGGATGGGTGCGGCGCATAACATTGCCCGGATCCGCAATCCCGAATACAACGACGAATCCCTCGGCTTCATGAAGCGTGAACTGGGGCTTTCCATGGCGATCAATCCCGAACTGCTTGCGGCGAAGGATTTATACAACATTCTCAATATGCCTTCCGTGGCAAAAGTGGAGACGTTCAGCGGACGCAGCTTTGAAATGGTGGAACTGCGTCTGAAGGAAAACAGCGTCCTTGACGGCATCAGTCTGGCTGAACTGCGGAACCGCTACAAAACGCGCGTCCTCATCTGTATTGTCCAGCGCAGCGAGGAAGTCTACATCCCCGGCGGTGATTTCGTTCTGAAAAGCGGGGACAAGATTGCTCTGACCGCGTCGCCGAATGAAATTCAGAAATTCCTGCGCCAGATCGGTCTTGTGCAGAAAAAAATCAAGAATGTCATGATTCTCGGCGGAAGCAAAACCGCATACTATCTTGCGAAAATGCTCGAATCAAACGCATCGGTCAAAATCATCGAGAAAAACGTGAAAACAGCGGAGGAACTGACGGAAACGCTGCCCGACTCCGTGATCATCCACGGTGACGGTGCCCAGCAGGAACTTCTCAACGAGGAAGGAATCCGTTCCACGGACGCTTTTCTGACGCTGACCGGCATGGATGAGCAGAACATCCTTCTCGCTATTTACGCCATGTCGCAGAATGTGCCGAAGGTTATCGCCAAAACAAACCGTCCGGAACTGTCCGCTATGGCGGAAAAGCTCGGACTGGACTGCATCGTTTCACCGCGGCAGATCATCGCGGATGTGCTGGTGCAGTATGCGCGCGCACTGGAAAATTCCCGCGGCAGTCATGTGGAAACGCTTTATAAGCTCATGGACGGACAGGTGGAAGCACTCGAATTCCATGTGCGGCAGGCAGTACCGGAACTGACCGGTGTTCCTCTGCGGGAACTAAGCCGCAAACCCGGTATTCTCATCGCCGGCATTACACGCGGGCGCAGATCCATCGTCCCCGGCGGTGAAGACTGCATTATGCCCGGTGACCGTGTGGTTGTTCTGGCGGCAAACCAGCGTCTGGCTGACCTTGCCGATATCGTAAAGTGAGGGCGGTATGAATATCAGACGAATTCTCTATACCCTCGGACAGCTTATCAAGCTCGAAGGGGTGCTTCTTGCCCTGCCGCTGGCAACAGCGCTCTGCTATGGGGAAGACAGAACCGCACTGGCGTTTTTGATTACGATGGCAGGTGCACTTCTGATCGCCTTTCTGATGACGATCCCGACAAAAAAAGCGGACGCCACGATTTACGCACGCGAAGGCTTCATCATTACGGCTTCCGCGTGGCTCTTTATGTCCGCGATCGGTGCGCTTCCGTTTGTTCTCTCGGGGGATATCCCCTCCTATATCGACGCATACTTTGAAACTGTCAGCGGATTTACCACCACGGGCGCGTCGATTCTGACCGATGTGGAAGCCATGAGCCACGGATGCCTGTTCTGGCGCAGCTTCACGCACTGGATCGGCGGCATGGGAATTCTGGTGCTGATGATGGCGATTTTCTCCGACTCCACCGGACGTTCGATCCATATCATGCGTGCGGAAATGCCCGGACCGATTGTGGAACGCATTGTTCCCCGGGTGCGCAATACGGCGAAAATTCTGTATCTGATCTATATCGTCATGACGTGCGTGCAGATTCTGCTGCACATCATCGGCGGTATGCCGGTCTTTGATTCGATTATCCATTCGCTTGGGACTGCCGGAACGGGCGGCTTCGGGATCAAGTCAAACGGGCTGGCGGGATATTCCGCGTACCACCAGTGGGTGATCACAATTTTCATGCTCCTTTTCGGCGTGAACTTCAATCTTTATTACCTCATACTCATCAAAAAGTGGAAGGATGCTGTCCGCAGTGAGGAATTGTGGGTGTATCTGGGTGTCGTCGCGGCGGCAAGTACGCTGATTGCGTTCAATATCTATCCCATGGTGGGAACAGCGGCAGATTCCGTGCGGTACGCGGCATTCCAGGTGGCGTCCATTATTACGACTACGGGGTATTCGACCGTTGACTTCAACCTCTGGCCGGGACTGTCGAAGACAATCCTGCTTCTGCTCATGTTTATGGGCGGATGTGCGGGTTCGACAGCGGGCGGGATGAAGGTTTCCCGTGCAGTGATTCTTGTGAAGAGTATCCGCTGTGAACTGAAACGGCTGATCCATCCGCGTGAAGTGGCAAACGTCCGCTTTGAAAGCAAAAAACTGGAAGAGCAGACCCGGCACGGCGTAGGCGTCTATTTTGCTTTATACGCGCTCTGTATCGCGGCTGTGTTCCTCTGCCTGTCCTTTGAACCGTTCGACATAGAAACGAATTTCTCCGCTGCGGTAGCGTGCTTCAACAATGTCGGTCCCGGACTGGCGGGTGTCGGACCGATGTCGAGCTATGCCGCCTACAGTGACAGCGCGACGGTGCTTCTGTCGCTTGCCATGCTGTTCGGCAGACTGGAGATTTATCCGATGCTCATTCTGCTCAGTCCGCGCACGTGGATCAAAAAGTGAAAAAAGAACGCATCGAACGGGTGTTACGCTCGGACGGTGCGTTTTTGCATGAGAATCCGATGAAAAAAATACCGGATATCTTGACGGAAGCATAACCGGATGATACAATCAGGGTACGGACTCTGATCGAAAGGATGTTATCATGTTCATACGAAAGCGAATTCCGGCAGTTTTGTTCTCCATCCTCTCCGTCGGTGCACTCGCCGCCGCACTGTTTGAGATTTACCGGGATGACGCGGCGCTTCTCTGGTCTGTTCTGTTTCCGCTGGCGGGACTGTTCGCCTGCCTCGCGTGCATGACAGCCGGTGTACAGACATGGTGGGTACTGGCGGCTGACGTGCTTCTTCTGTTCGTGTTCCTGCCGTTTCCGTTCCGGATGCAGAAATGGTGGCTGAACGGTGGCGGGATTATCTTCTATTTCGGCGTATTCTTCGCGCTCCTGCTCGGTGCCGGATGGCTGATCGGGTACCTGCCCGCACAGATTGCCGCTAAAGAGACGGGAGAAACGAAAAAAGCGCGTGCCGGACGGAGGATTCGGCTGACAATTCTGCTTGTCCTTCTCCTGCTCGTGCTGTTTTCGTTTTGGAATCTTGCGTTCGGCAATCCGGTGACGGCGATGATCGCGGGAAGCGATATGCGTGACTGGATCGCTGCGCAGGCGGAAAACGGCGCCATATACGAAATCAAGGGTGACCATCTGCCGCGGTATGACTGGTACGGAACGCAGTATCTCTTCGATCTCGCCGGAGAAGGAAGCCGCTGGGTACTGCACTGGAACGAAGGCAAAATACGGATCGACCACGGAAACTGGTGATCAACGCGCGGCTGCAGCCTGTCAGCGGAGAACAAACACGGGTGGAGTGAAACAAATTCGCCTCCATTGCAGGTTGAGCACTCCTGTGTTATAATCATACCAACGAAAGCGCTTTGGTTGAAAATCATCAAAAACAGGAGAAAATTATGGAATATACAATCGTTGTCGGACAGAATATCGCGGCGCTCCGACATGAAAAACAGATGAAGCAGGAAGAACTCGCCCGTGCTGTCGGCGTATCCGCGCAGGCCGTATCGAAATGGGAAACGGGAGGGATGCCCGATGCGTCCCTTCTGCCGAAGATTGCGGATATATTCGGTGTGTCCGTGGACGTTCTGTTCGGACGCGACCCGAAAGCATCCGGTTCTCTCTGGCATACCCTCACGGAAGCAGTCGGCGGAGATGACGGATACAGCCGCGCTTTTGAAGTCTGCGCCATGCTTGTGCAGGCACTGGGAGAAGAAGCGGACGGAAGCAAACCGGAACCGCTAATTCCGCTCGGGGACGACTGCTCGGAAATGCTGGTGGAGAAGCGAAACAACTGCGGCACGGCGAAAATCGTCGTATCGAAAGTCAACATCCCGTATTTTCTGTTTATGCCCGACCGCACCGAACAACGCGCGGAACTGTACGACTGCGCCGGTCTGCCCGTACTCTTTGCCGATCTTGCCGATAAAGCATTCTGGAAAGCTCTCATCTTCCTCGCAAACCGCGCATCCAATCAGGCATTCACCATAAATCTGTTCAAAAACAAACTCGGTCTGACAGAAGAAGAATGCCGCCGCGTCATCGAAACCATGTGCCGGTACAGCATCCTCTCGAAAGAACTCACCGAAATCGACGAGGAAGAAACCATCGTCTATAAAACGCACATCGGCAGCAGCTTTGCCGCTATGATCCGCTTCGCACGCGATCTGCTCCCGCCGGAAAAAACGGAATAAAAGAATCACAAATCAAAATCCCGCACTCCCTCCACCCCGCGCGCGAGCCAGAACCAACAAAAAATGCAGCCTGCATATTACGCACTTTCTTTACGGCTGCGGTGAGCAGGGTCTCGGCGGTCCCTGCGAACTCGCTTACGAACTTCTGATCCCTTGGACGGAATACAGTCTCGTTCAGCTGCAGCATAACAGCTTATCTCCTCCCCCTCCCCGCCATATCCGCTGCAGTATATGTAAGCAGCCAAAACGTGCGCCAGTTTAAAGTTCTTTGCGGAGCTTTCTTTCAAGAAAGCGACCGTTACCCCCAAAAAATCAAAAAACCGACTGCCTAAAAAACAGTCGGTTTTCATATGCAGGAAAATCTTACTTGATGATTTCGCCGTAGCATTCGCCGAATGCGCAGGCAGCGTTGGATTCGTCGGTGTCGATGTGCATAGCGGCAGCGAACTTGGGGCTTACGCGGACAACAACGTCGCCGAGGATGAGGCTTCTGCCTTCGGAGTCGATCTTGACGGAAACGATTTCCTTGTCAGCAACACCGGCAGCTTCAGCGTCTGCGGGGGTGAAGTGGATGTGACGCTTTGCGGCGATAACGCCTTCGCTGATTTCAACTTCGCCTGCAGGGCCAACGAGCTTGCATGCGCCGGAGCCGGCAACATCACCGGATTCACGAACGGGAGCGTTTACGCCGAGGGTGCGGGCGTCGGTGAGGGAGATTTCAACCTGGGTTGCGGGACGTGCGGGACCGAGGATGATGACGTTCGGAATGGACTTCTTCGGGCCGACAACGGTTACACGTTCTTCACACGCGAACTGACCGGGCTGGGACAGATCCTTCTTGTGGGTCAGGGTCGCGCCTTCGCCGAACAGAATCTTGATATGTTCTTCAGAAAGATGCACGTGACGTGCGCTGGTTTCAACAAGTACTTTTGCCATTTTATCCTCCATTGCCCGGTAAATCGGGCATTTTGTAATTTTTTGTACCATAATATTATAGCACCTCGGACAGTGCTTGTCAAGGGAAATAGAACGAACGGCCACGGCAACAGCATTTACTTTAGAAATTCAATTTGAAGTTAACAAGATGTCTGTCAGGTGAAAAAAAGATTTGAACCAAGCCTTCCCCCTTGTGGGGAAGGTGGCAAAATTTCGCATTGAAAAT
>JAFQLN010000016.1 GCA_017414585.1 Clostridia bacterium
ATACATTTTTCCTCACAGGTACAGACGGGCGCGGGCTCGGTCTCCTCAGGGACAGGATCGCCGTCTTCCAGCAGGGCAAACAGGTCGGTTTCGTCCACAAGATTCAGGAAATACACGTTCTCGGTGTCACCGGAGCGGTCGATGATGATATAGAAGTAATTGCCGTTCTTCGTCTGCACGGTGATGAACTGCTTGCTTTTCTGCTCGTTTTCCATGCTCTGGACGGTGGTATTGGATTCATCCTGCATGATGTCGTCGATCAGGGTCATATTGCCCACCGGAGTCAGCGCGTCCGTGCCGCCGAAGACGTTGAACAGATCGTCGAAAAAGGAATCGAGGTCAACTTTGTCTTCTTCAATATCCGTCACGGCGCTGTCGGTTTCAATGCCGATGCCTTCGGTGTCAATTGTGATGCTGCCGATGTAGTCGGGCGGCGTGGTACTGCCGGATTCATCGGAGCTGTAGTATCCATCTGCCGACACAGATAAAGCAAAAGCCGCCATGCAGAACACAGCGGCAAGCAGGACGGACAGGATTTTGCGGTTATTCGGTTTCATCGGATACCTCCGTGGTGACATCGGGCAGAGGATTCTTCTTCGCCGCGCGGATGAGTTCGGCAAGCAGTTCCGGAGTAATCGCATTTTCGCGCACCATGCCGATGATGTCGAGGTTTTCAAGCTCGGTCACCTGTGCGTCGATTTCCTCGTTGCGGGCGGTCATTTCCGCGATGCGGCGGAGATTTTTTGCTTTCTCCGCCTTGAGTTTGTTGATTTTCGGGTTCATGGTTCTCCTTTCGTTATTCGGAAAACAGATCGGGGTAATTGCCACTGGTTTCCATATAGGTTTCGTACAGTTCCATCTGCTCCTCCGTCAGCAGGTCTTCCGCAAGATCCTCCATCGGTGTGCAGGTCAGCGTGACGCTGCAAACAGTGTGGGAATACGGCACCTGTGCCTGATAAGTGTACGGGATGAAGTAAGACTCACCGGTGTACGGATTCCGGTACGGGACATACTCCGTTCTGCTTTCGGTACGATACCGGTTTTCCGTAGTGACCGTTTCCGTCAGTTCATACTGCATATCGAAGATCGTGTCAAGATCGGACTGCACATCGGACAGGGTGTATTCGCCATGAAGTGTCGATAAAATCGAGGTCAGTACATACGGGTCATGTCCGAGGACGGTTCCGGTAATGCGGTATTCGTCATAACCGGGGTGGTGCTCAGCGTAATTCTCGAGCTTCTCCTGCAGGGCAGTTTCCATGGCAGAGTATGCGGCTTCAGCTTCCGTCATAGCTTCCGGCGTACTCTGATAGGTGGTTGAGCCGATATTGCCGAGCGCACCGCCGAACATCACGGCACAGGACGAAATAATGCTCATGAACATCATCAGCAGCGCACCGATGGCAAGCAAAATCAGAATCACATGGCTGTTTTTCCGCACATATTCCACGACCCGGTGTACCTTTTCACCTGCGGATTTTGCGGCGCGGGATGCGATTTCGGATGCCTTTGCTGTTTCGCCAGAACTGTGTTTTGCATCGGCATATTCCTTTTTGATTGCCTTTTTCTGCTGCAGCTTTGCGGATTTCGGCTGTTCGGTCTGCTCCGGAAGATCGCGCCGGGCTTTCAGTTTCCGGTGATACGATGTTTTCCGTGCTACCCGGAAGGTCACATCAGCCGCCGTGATACCTGTATCCGCCGCTTCTATCTCCGTAGATGGCAATACGTTCTCCTCGCTCCAATGCCAAACGAATACGAGAAATTGCATTGTCAATATCTTTCAAGAGAAAAGGATCGTGCATTTTTTCTTCGCTGTGATTCAAAAATGCTCGTGCAGCCTCTGCGGTCTGACAACCGCGATTAATAAGGATCTGTGCCATTCGTCGCGGTATTCCAAGGGATTGGGCAATTTCGTCAACTTTTGCTTCGTTCTCCTTATTTGCCTGATATAGCAGCGTCCATATTTTATTTTTGTTTAATTGATTCGCTTCCATATCATCCCTTCTTTCTGTGAACGACTCAAGCTTCGATCGTTAATAAGCTCGTGGTTTATTTTTTTAATCTTCTGTTTTATCATTTGGGAAATTACGGCAACCACCGTAACGTCCGTTCTTTTTTTCAGTATCACTTCGGAATATATTCGTATACCAGCAAA
>JAFQLN010000124.1 GCA_017414585.1 Clostridia bacterium
CAATAAGCTCAACGCTTACCGTCTTCTGAAAATTCTTCTTTCCGAAGATGTTCAGTACGGCGCGAATGCAATCCTCGGTATGCCCGTTCACATCGAGTCTATCCGAAAAAACTTCGCATCAAGCGTAGAAAAGAACCGCGCATTTGAGTTCGATGTAACAACGGAAGACTACGAACCGCTGATTGAAAAAATGCAGAATATCACCCGCGCATTTGTCAGCCCTGCGATCATCCGTCGTTATCTGAAACTGGAAATGCAGCCGTACCTCACCGGCACCCGTTCCTTCGACGACTGTTTCGACAACCTCAAAAACACCATCGAGCTTTACAAGGATGAGTAAACCATGAAGCATCACCGTCTTTCCCTGCGGACAAAGGATTCCGTCACCGGATTTTTGTTCTGTCTCCCGGCAATCGTCGGCATGGCGGTCTTTTTCGTGATTCCCTTCTGCATCACCCTGCGAATGTCCGTTTCCGAAAACATGGGCTCCTCCGCTTTTGTCGTGCTGAAAAACTATGCAAGTGTCTTTGACAGCTCCGCATTCCGCCTTGCCGCAAAGAACACCTTCCGCTTTTTCGGTGCCGCCCTGCCCTGCATTTTCTTCCTCTCCCTCGGCATTGCACTTCTTCTGCACCGCAATATGAAAAAATACGCCCTGTTCCGCACGGTGTTCGTCTTTCCGCTGGTGCTTCCGGTGTCCTCGGTTGTCCTCTTCTTCCAGATCGTCTTCGGGGATCTCGGCATCCTCAACCGCTTTCTCGAAAGTATCGGCACACCGGCGCAGGACTGGATGGGAGAGCACGCTTTTCTCGTCCTGCTGATCCTCTATCTCTGGAAGAATACCGGCTATAACATCGTCCTGTTCCTCGCCGCGCTGAATTCCATCCCGAAGGAATACTACGAAGCGGCGGACATCGACGGAGCGGGCAGCATCACGAAAGTAACCCGTCTCACACTCCCGCTGATTGCGCCGCACACGCTGTTTATTCTGGTGATTTCCATTGTCAACCTGTTCAAATCTTTCCGGGAAGCATACATTCTCTTCGGCGACCACCCCGACCGGAGCATCTACATGATCCAGCATTTCATCAACAACAATTTCATCAACCTCAACTACATACGCCTGTCCGTCGGTGCGGTGCTGGTATTTCTGGTGATTTTTGCAATGGTCGGACTGCTTCTCGTACTCCGCGCGAAAGGAGAAGATAACCAATGAAATGCAGAACCAAGAAAATTGCGGATGCCGCTGTGCTGCTGATTCTGATTTTCCTTGCGGCGGCCGTGCTTCTCCCGGTTGTCTTCTGCGTAACGCACTCCTTCATGAGCAGCCGTGAACTGAATGCCGCGTACGGAGAAATTCTCATTGCCGCAGCAGCACCGGAAGACGAAGACACCGACGGTGTTCCGATGGATCCGCACCTGATTCCCCGTGAGCCATCCTTGAACGGCTATTATGACATCTTTTTCGCATCCTCGGAATACACCGGCAGATTTTTCCGTTCGCTGGCACTGACTGCCGCCATAACCCTGGGACAGACGATTCTGTCATGCCTCGGCGGGTACGGATTTGCGAAATTCCGCTTTCCCGGCAAGAATCTGCTGTTCACGCTGATGATTCTCCTGATGATGCTTCCGCTGCAGGTCACGCTGGTGCC
>JAFQLN010000125.1 GCA_017414585.1 Clostridia bacterium
AAGAAATAAATGATACCATGAGACCGGAACTGACAGGAACTCATGGAACTATTTTTGCTGTTTTCGGACAGCATACGGAAGGAAATCCGCTGCTTCTATGAAGAGTCTGCGGCGGAGCGGAAACAAATATGCCTGAAACATTTCATTCACCCCAACAGGTGAAAGTGTTTATTCTCTATCTTCTGGAGAAGGTAGGATATCCTCTCGATTACAACGATCTGGCAACCATTGTGATCCGGGATGGATTTGTTGATTATTTTGATTTTGTCACATATTTTCATGAACTTCTCGAAGCGGGGCATATCCGCCGTGCATCGAAAGCTGATGAGGGAAATGTCGCTGAGATTCCCGCAGACCGGGATTCCTATGAAGTGTCCGAAACGGGACGCATGATCGCAAAAGGTCTGTCCGATGACCTGCTTCTGGCTGCGGTCAGAGAGAAAAGCTACATCAGTGCCATGCGTCATCTCTCGCTGGAAAAACGCGGAGCTGTGGTCAATCACAGCATCGAACAGGTCGGTGACGGAAGTTATATTTTCCACTGTTCCATCAAGGACTGCGATGGTCTGGCGTTTGATCTCGATCTGCGCGCAGATTCCTATATGCAGGTGTCCAGAATGCGCATGAATTTTGAAGATAAGCCTGATGTCGTCTACCGCGGGATTGTCGCGCTCGTGACGGGAAATGTCAATTATCTGTTTGAAAAGTAAAATAGCGGCAGGAATAATGTCAGGAAAAAATAACGATTTAATAATTATGCTGAATATCGTTGAAAAATAGCGGTATCTGATTACAATATGCACAACCTTTTTTAGAAATTGTTTGCAATAGTTAAATTTTTTTGATAAAATCTATTGACATTTATTGAATTTATGGTATAATCAAGACAGTATAAGTTTCACTTATTTGTATTTTAGGGCGGAGGGGAACTCTGTGGCGGAAGATCTTCCGATTTTACTGGAAAAAATACGCTGTGGAGATGAACTTGCATTTAACCTCCTTTGCAGTACGTATCAAAACCTGACGGAGAAGGCAGCAAACCGGTTTCTTCCATCCTTTCGCGGCGTGGAAGGCGGCGAACTGTACGGAAGGGATGATCTTCTGCAGTATGCCCGCATCGCACTCTACCGTGCAGCGTGTACATACCGACCGGATGACGAGGGAAAAAATGTCAGTTTCGGTCTGTACGCAAAAATCTGCATCAATAACGCTTTGATTTCGCAGCTGCGGAAGTTCAAAAGCGAATGCAGAAGAATGCAGGCGGTCAGGCGGCAGAAGCGAACGGAAAAGCGATCTGCAGATCCGCTCCAGCAGCTGGCAGCAAGTGAAGGTGCGGAAGAGCTTCTTGCAAAGATTGCTGAAGCTCTGTCCGGATACGAAAAAGAGATTTTTGATTATTATATTGATGGCAAGTCCGTTGGGGAAATCGCTGAGAGACTTGGAAGAGATGAAAAGTCCGTCAGCAACGCGTTGTATCGTATGAAAGTTAAGGTAAGAGGACTTCTGAAAAATCAATCAAGTATTTTATGAATCTGAAGGATTCTTGCGGTCCGGAGGAGGATTAGAATAAATACGCCCGAATAGCTTAACTCGAGGAGCGTTGTTTTACAAGGTGACGGGAGATTCCGCAGAGGGCAAAAATTCTTCAACCAATTTATTCAAAGCGAGGAAAAAGAGATGTACGAGGACAAGACTTTAAAGTGCAAGGAATGCGGCAATGATTTCGTATTCACTGCAGGCGAACAGGAATTCTATGCAGAAAAGGGCTTCCAGAACGAACCCCAGAGATGCAAGGCTTGCCGCGATAAGAGAAAGAACGCAGGCCGCGAACAGAAAGAAATGTTCACCGCTACTTGCGCAAACTGCGGTAAGGAAGCAAGAATCCCCTTCCAGCCCACCAGCGACAGACCGGTTTACTGCAGCGAATGCTTCGCAGCAATGAAGAACCAGTAAGTTTTGACAGTTTCATAAAAAAATGAGGAATGCGGTTTTTGCCGTATTCCTTCTTTTTTTGCCAGAACAATTTTGCCCCAAAAACAAAAACTTCGCTGAAAATATCAGAAATTGGTGCGCTTTTGTTGAAAATTTATCTGTACAAAAACATAAAAATATGTTATAATCATGATGGTAACTTATATAAAGGAAAGTTGTGCCCTGCAGCATATACAGAGACTGCAAGCTGTATCAGAAAAAGGGCGGTTTCCTGAGAATACCGGTTAAGAAACTCTCGAAGTCATTGTTCCGATCGAAGAAAATCTTTCAAAATGATGTGCCGATGAACGGCATGAGGATTTGTATGGAAAATCAATATAAAAAGAATAAATCCGGAGAGGAACGCAGAAGCGGATCGTCCGGCAGACGGTATACTCAAAGGCGCGATCAAAATCGCCGGGACTTCCGTCAGGAAATGCCTTCCAATGCGGCAGTTGGCAGAAACGCTGTCATGGAACTCGTCAAGTCAGGCGCACCGGTTGACAAGATTCTGGTTGCAGGCCGCGAAGGCTCGATCATAGCCATCGTTGCGGAAGCAAAAAAAGCCGGCATTACTGTTGTCGATACGACAAAAGAATCTCTTGACAGACTGGCGAACGGCGAACATCATCAGGGTGTTGCGGCTATGGTTGCCGAAAAAGCCTATTCCACTGTTGATGAGATTCTTGCCATCGCAGCTGAACGGGGAGAAAAACCGCTGATCGTCGTCTGCGACGGCATTGAAGATCCGCACAACCTGGGCGCCGTGATTCGCTGTGCGGAATGCTCCGGTGCCCATGGCGTGATTATTCCGGAACGGCGTGCGTGCGGACTGACTCCCGCTGTGTCCAAAGCTTCGGCGGGCGCGATTATGCATATGGCAATCGCCAAAGTCGGCAATATAGCGGAAATGATCGAGAAGCTCAAGGAAAACAACGTGTGGACATTTGCGGCAGAAGCGGGCGGTCAGGATTTCTTTGAAACCGACTGGAACTGCGGATGTGCCATTGTCCTCGGCGGAGAAGACAGCGGCGTGAGCAGACTGGTGCGTGAACGGTGCGATTTTACCGTTTCCATTCCGATGTACGGAAAGGTCAACTCACTCAATGTTTCTACAGCCGCATCCGTCCTGCTCTGTCACGCGGCAAGAATGCAGAGAAGATAACGTGCGGTACAGAATTGAAAGTCACCTGCATTTCCGGCTGCGCAAGCCGTACAGACGCAGGAGCAAGAATATAAACGGAGCACAGCATCCGTATACAGCTGATGAAAGGAATGACGGAGAGGCAAAACTCAAAGTCAATGTACTGATGATGGCTAAAGATAAGAAAAAGAATAAAAAAGATTCCCGTGTGACTGCCGGTGATCTTCTCGGCAAACTCGGACACGGGAAAAAGGCTTCCGAACAGGACGAATTTGCGGACGAAGAATTCCTGGAAGATGAATTGTACAACCCGGAAGAGGATCTCGATTCGATTGATGTGTCCTCCGGAGCCAATGCAGAAAAGTCGGACAGCGACCTCGACATCAACGAACTTCTGCGCAAGTATATGCCGGAGTACGAAGATGAAGGCGCGGGTGACGAACAGCCTGTGTCCGGCGGCATTCTCTCCAAGCTGAAGAAAACAGCTGCGGCGGAAGAAACTGCCGAACCGGATGACGATGCTATGCTGCTGAGTGCGCTGGATTCTGCGTTCAATATGACAGCTCCCGCCGAAGAAACACCGGGGCAGGAAAAGAAATCGCGCAGATACCGCGTGGTGAAGCAGGAACCGGCTGTACAAGAGCTTCCCGAAGACAGCTTTGCTGACGAAGCGATGCCCGAAGAGATGCTGCCCGAAGACGATCTTTCTGACGGACAGGATGCGCTTTACGAGGAGGATCTGCCGCAGGATGAAGATCCGGCGTTTGATGAATCGTTCTTTGAGGAAGAGAAACCCGCCAAGAAACCCGGTCTGTTCGCAGGACTCTTCTCAAAGTCCCGCAGAAAAGCGGATGAAGATACGGAAATTTTCGCGCAGCAGGACGAACTGCAGCAGGATGAACTGCCGGAAGAAGAAACCGATTTTGTCGATCTGTCTGACGAAGAAGCTGTTTCCGAAGGGAATCCGGATGAAGATTCGGACAGCAAACTGCTTGCAGCCGCAGCCGCTGTACTTGCAAAGCCGCAGGAACAGACGGAGCTGACTGAAAACGACCTATCCGAAGAAAACGGGCTTCATATTGCGGATGCAGAACAGGAAGAAGATGCAGATTTCTCTGAAGCTGACGAACTTCCTGATGAAGAAGACCCGACGGATATCAATCTGATGGTTGCCTTCGGACTCGACGGCGGTGAGGACAAAAAGTCTGACCTTGCCAAGGAGCTCGGAGACCGTCTTGAAGCCAAGCAGGTCGCAAAGGGAAAGAGATTCAAGCTCGACCGCCCCGAATATGTCGATAAGACACAGACGCCGCAGATCCGGAAGGAATTCCATGACCGCGAAATCAAACTCTGGGTCAAGTTGGTCATCTGTGCGGTATTTACGGGCATTCTTCTCGTTTTTGAAAATATCTCCGTGCTTACCGGACTGTTCACAGGATCTGCGAAACAGTTTGCCGGTGTTCTCGACCCCGCAGTTTATCCGGGCGTTTACATTATGATCAGCCTGCAGATCATGCTTCTCGCGTGCCTCTGCGCCTATGAAGAAATCGTGTCCGGTCTGAAGAATATTTTCCGCGGCACACCGAATCCGGAAAGCATGACCGCACTTCTGATGATCGCCGGCATCATTTATTCGGCAGTTCTCGCGCATATTATCGAAGTGCCGAATGAACCGGTGATGTTCAACTTCGTTGCAGCACTTTCCGCGCTCTTGACCATCGTTTATGCGATTTACAACAACAAGCGCGAAAAGATGAACTTCCGAATTATTGCGAACAAGAAGCCGAAGCATATCGTGCGCCGTCTGCTGGATGAAGAATCCGAATGTGAGGCAAAGGCATTTGCGGACGCGGATGATGTCTGCGATGTCATGAAGATTGAAAAGGCAGACTTTATTGACGGTTTCTTCGGTCGTCTCCGTGCACCGGAAGCAGGCACCGGCATTTTCATGACCTTTATTATGGGCGTGTCGGTTGCGATTGCGGTTCTCTTCGGTCTGTTCATCAATGTCCGCGGAGGCGACGGTTCCATGGTAGCGCGCGTGATTTACGCAGCAATGCTCATGCTCACTCCGCTCTCCGTGTATATGACATTCTCGTATCCCTTCTACCGTGCGAATGCGGCTGCAAAAGAATATGACAGCGCAATCATCGGTGAAGCGGCACTGGAAGAATACTCCAATGCGTCGATCATCAGCTTTGACGACAAGAATGTGTTCCCGTCCTACTCCGTCAAGGTGCAGAACATCCGCATTTACAACAACGCGCGTATCGACCGTGTGCTTTACTACGCGGCGTCGGCGTTTGCATATGCGGGCGGACCGCTGCAGGATGTCTTTGAGGTTGCAACCAAGGATATGGGAACTTCCTCGAACGTACAGATTTTCGATACCGAATCCGGCTTCCTTGCGACACAGGTGGATGGCGTGAATATCATTTTCGGAAGCTGCGCAGCACTCCGGAGCCGCGGACTGGATATCAGCGATGATGCGGCGCAGGATGACGTGGACTTCTCTGACGAGCTGGAAATCATGTATATGTTCCGTGAAAACAAGCTCGTTGCGAAGATGTACATTCAGTATGTGATGGATTCCGATATTGACCTGATTCTCAAGCAGTTCTCCGGAAGCGGACTTTACGTCTGTGTCCGTACATACGACCCGAACATTGACGAGCGCATGATCGCACGCAAGCTGAATATGAAGCGGATGCCGCTCAAGATCGTCCGTTACGCAAGCGCGGATGAAGTGGGCATCTGTTCCGAAAAGGTTGACAGCGGTCTTGTGACCTGCGGTACGCCGAAGTCCCTCCTGCAGGTGATTTCCTACTGCGGCAAGGTTCTGCATACCAAGAAAACCAATATTGCGCTCAGCGTATTGTCCGTGATGATCGGCGTGGCGATTCTGATTCTCCTCCTGCTCGCCGATTCGTTAGCGACGCTCAGCTCGCTCTTCATCGCGGTATACCAGCTGATCTGGCTGATTCCGATGATGATTTCGTCGAAGATGTTCATCCGCTGAGACCCTATCAAAAATACAAAGGAGTTACGGGAGAATGGCGACGTTCTCCCGTAGTTTTATCATGAGAGAAGATATTCGCAGTTTTGTCGCGTCTGTGCAGAAGCCGGGACGATATACCGGCGGCGAGACGAACAGTGTGTATAAAAATCCGGAAGATGTGAAAATGCGCGTGGCGTTCTGCTTCCCGGATACCTATGAAATCGGTATGTCCAACCTCGGTATGCGCATCCTGTGCGACTGCTTCAACGCTGTGGACGGCGTGTGGTGCGAACGGGTTTATGCACCGTGGATCGACATGGAAGAAGAAATGCGCCGCCGCTCGATTCCGCTGTTTACCCATGAAAGCGGGGACAGTGTAGGCGATTTTGACGTCGCCGCATTTACCATGCAGTACGAGCTTTGCTATACGACCATGCTGAATATGCTTGATCTTGCCGGCATTCCGCTCCGAAGAGATGCCCGCGGGGAAAACAATCCGATCATCCTTGCCGGCGGTCCGTGCGCGTATAACCCGGAACCGATGGCGGATTTCGTGGATGTGTTCTCCATCGGCGAAGGGGAAGAAGCGCTTCCCGAATTCGCACGGCTGTATCTGTCCATGAAAGAGGACGGCAGTTATACGAAAGAAGCATTCCTCTATCGCGTCGCAACGGAATTGAAGGGATTTTACGTCCCTGCGCTGTACGATATTTCCTATAAAGAAGACGGTACCATCGCGGCAATTACTCCGGCGGACGAAAAAGTGCCGGCTGTCGTCACCAAGCGTGTGGTGGGCGATTTTGACAAATGCTATGTGCCGCTCACGCCGGTGCTGCCGAATATTGAAACAGTGCACGACCGCGTGACGATGGAAGTTTTCCGCGGCTGTATTCGCGGATGCCGTTTCTGTCAGGCAGGGATGGTCTGTCGTCCTGTCAGAGAAAAATCCCCCGAAACCCTCGACTGCATCGCGCGGACGCAGATCGAAAATTCCGGTTACAGTGAAATTTCGCTTTCGTCCCTGTCCATCAGCGACTATTCCAAAATCAGCGAACTGACCGATAAGCTCCTTGACTGGACGACGGAAAAGATGATCAACCTCTCCCTCCCGTCCATGCGCGCCGACAGCTTCACCAAAGAACTGATGGACAAAATCTCCACAGTCCGTTCCAGTACCCTGACCTTTGCGCCGGAAGCGGGGACTGCCAGACTGCGCGATATCATCAATAAAAATATCACCGAAGAAGAACTTCTCCGTGCGGCGGGCGTTGCTTATGCGGCGGGCAAGAATCAGGTCAAGCTCTACTTCATGAACGGTCTGCCCGGAGAGACATACGAGGATATCGAAGGAATCTCCACACTCGCCAGCCATGTTGTCGATGAATATTTCCGCACACCGAACCGGAACAAGGCGCGTCAGCCGCAGGTCACGCTCTCCGTTGCCTGCTTCATTCCGAAGCCGCATACGCCGTTCCAGTGGGAAAGACAGAATACTCTCGATGAACTGACCGATAAACAGGATTTTTTGTCCTCGAAGATCAAGGACCGCAAAGTCCGCTACAATTATCATGACGCGAAGGTTTCACGGCTTGAAGCAGTCTTTGCGCGCGGTGATAGACGGCTTTCCGTTGCTCTGGAAGAAGCGATCCGCCGCGGAGTCCGCTTTGACGCATGGGAAGACCAGTTCGACTACGATCAGTGGATGGATATTTTTGCATCCGTCGGCGTAGATCCCGCGTTCTATGCAAACCGCACGATCCCGGATGAAGAAATTCTCCCGTGGGATATGATTTCCTGCGGTGTGACGAAGGAATTCCTTCTGTCCGAACGCCATAAAGCACAGGAAGCGATTGCAACACCATCGTGCAAGGAAAAATGCTCCGGCTGCGGCGTCAATAAGCTGGTGGATAAACAGTACTGCCGCTGGTGTCCGGGACATCCCAAATCTTCCGACAGCGCGGGAAGAATCACATCCGACAAGGAACTTGTCATTCCAGAAAAACCGCCGAAGGGAAGCGTGAAAGCAGCGCGGCATATCCGTGTACGCTTCCGTAAATTCGGGGCGATGCTGTATATTTCCCACCTCGATCTGTCCAAAACGCTCACGAGAGCCATCGTCCGCTCCGGTCTGCCCGTGTATTATACGGAAGGCTTCAACCCGATTCCGAAGCTCGTTTTCGCAACGCCCCTGTCCGTCGGATGCGGCGGTGAAAACGAAGTGCTTGATATCCGCATGATGAAAGCGGTCGGCAATCAGGAAATCATGGAAAAGCTGAAAGCTGCCATGCCGAACGGGATTGAAATCACAGCGGTATACGAACAGAAATCGAAACTCACCGATATCAAGTGGGCGGAGAACGAAATCACCTTCCGCGGCGTGAATGTGACAGAGGATATCTGCAAAAAGATTGAAGAAATGTTCACGCGTCCCGTGCTGATGATGAAGCGGTCCAAGAGCGGGGAAAAGGAATGCGACATCACAACCCTCATGCGCGGCGTAAAAGCGGTCTGCGAGGCTGACACAATGACCGTCACGGCAATGACGTCGGCAGATCAGGAAAACTACCTCAATCCTGAATATGTCGCACAGGCGATTGTCGAGGCGTTCCCGATTGCGGATGAAAAGAGCAGTCACTGGATCACGCGCAAAAAGCTCTTCCTCGGCGACGGGGAGACGGAATTCATCTGAGTCCGTACCGATAAAGCAAAGAAAAAAGGCAGTTCTGCGAAAGAAAGCAAAACTGCCTTTTCTGTTTTTGGGATTATTCCTGACCGGTGATCATGCCGATTCCCTTCTCGAGTGAGGCACCGTCGAGTGCACCGATTCCGTAAGCCGTGAGATTGCCGTCAGCGTCAATAAAGTAGGTCGCCGGAATGGAGCTGACCGCATACTGCATGGCGGCATCCACATCGGTGTCATAATAAACAGGGAAGGTGTAGCCCTGCGCGCGGATGAAAGAGCCGGCGGTTTCTGTCGTCTCTCTGGATCCGTCCGTGAGATTGACGAGAAGGAAGTGAATGTCGCTGCCATGCTCTTTGTAGGCTGCTTCAAATTCCGGCATTTCACTCTTGCAAGGACCACACCAGCTTGCCCAGAAGTTCAGAACAACGGGCTTACCGATGAAATCCGACAACTTGACAGCGTTTCCTTCGGCATCGTAAACAGTGAAATCGGGAGCGGCGAATTCGTCGGATTCAGGCGCGGACGAACTGCTTTCATCCCCGGATGCGTCATTTTCATATGAGGAGTCCGGTGCGGGATAAGCGTCGGTTTCTGCTGCATCCTGCTGCACATTTGCGGAATCGGAATCCGGGACAGCGAGAAGACTGTCCGGCTTGTAACCGGAAGCGAGACTGTTGTAAAGAAGATACGCACCGATGAGAAGCACGAGAAATACGATCAGAATAATGAGAAGACTGCGTTGTTTTTTCATGTTGTCCTCCTTGAATCAGCTGAGTAAAGCGAGCAGGCGTCCGAGCAGTCCCGTCATCATGGAAATGCCGACAAGAATGAGCAGACAGCCGCAGACGATGTTAATGATGTTGTAGTGGCGTTTGATGAAGTCGAAAGCGGATTTGAGCCGGTCAATCAGTACCGCGCTGGCGACGAACGGAATACCAAGGCCCAGAGAATAGCAGAGAAGCATCAGCGTTCCTTCGAGAACATGACCCTGCTGCGATGCCAGCATGAGTGCAGAACCAAGAAAAGCACCGACACAAGGCGTCCAGCCGACGGAGAAGACAATACCGAAGAGAAGGGCGGAGAAAAAGCCGGGTTTGTCCGATCTCATAGTGCGTCCGGCTCCGCGGAAAAGGGAGAAGCGGAACACGCCGAGGAAAGAGAGCCCGAAAAAGATGACAATCAGCCCGGATACGATATTGACCGCAGTCTGAAAGCGTCTGAGAAAGGAACCGATCGTTCCGGCGAGTGTTCCCATAAGAACAAAAACAATCGTGAAACCGAGAACAAAACCGAGAGAATTGCGGACAGTTCTGGATGTGCTTTTATCATCAGAATCGGTACTTCCGGCAAAATAAGAAATATAAACCGGAAGCATGGGCAGAAGGCATGGAGAGATGAAGGTGATGATCCCCTCGAGAAATGAAATGAAATAGGTCATAATGAACTCCACGAAAAAAATTCTGTGATAACTATAGCATAAAAACGGATAATCGTCAACGTCTTGCAAAAGAAATTCAGGAATCATTCGGGATTTTTCTTTTTATAACGGTGATGTTTCCCGCATCGTCAACGGTCATCAGAAATACATTTTCTTCGTATACGCGCCGTTTTCGGAGTTCGCGATATAAACGGTTTTCGTCCCATCCTATCATATGCATATTTTCACGGACAATATTTCCGTCAAGAATTATAGGATGAGCGATGCCGGTTTCAAGAACTTCTCTGCCGATATCGCGCGGTGTTACAGGGGCATCGGCTTTGTTTGGTATGACCGTAATTTTTCCGTTTTCTTCGAGGATTGCATACCGGACTTCACCGATGCATGAGCATCCGTTTTGTCGGATGGAAGCCAGAAGTTCTTCGATTTCAATACGGTTCTTCTTCATTTCCTTCTGGATGATTTCTCCGCGAAGAATAAGAAGAGAGGGAGTGCCTACAAGCAGCTTTCGGATGAAATTATTCTTCAATAATATATAAGAGACGGTAAGCTCAATAATAAGGAGAAAAAATATAGGAAGAAGTGCGTCGATAAGGGAAGCGGATTTGTCGGTTATGGGAACGGAAGCGATTTCGGAGAGGAGAAAAGTGATGATAAATTCAGAAAGCTGCAGTTCCCCGATCTGCCGTTTGCCCATCAGCCGAATGGTAATAATGAGTGAGAAATAAATGATGATCGTGCGGATGAATACTGTAAGCATGAGAAAAGTATGCTCTTTAAGAAAGATGAATATTCAAATGACGATCTGGGAAAGTCAGAAAAAGAAAATGAAAGGAATAATATGGTTATTGTATACAAAATAGGAGGAAAAGTATTGTCGAACAGCACTGAAATTACAATTCAGAATAAATTAGATAAAAGTACTTGACAATAGATGCAAATGGTGATATAATACACAAGCTGTCAGCGAGAGACGACAGCGATCGCACAAAAGCGAAGCGAAAGCAAAGGGAACGAAAAAAAGCCTAAAAAACTTTTGTAAAACCCCTTGACGAAGCGAATCAGGTGTGATACAATATACAGGCTGTCAACGAGAGACGACAGCGGATCACGAAAGCGAAGCCGATCAAGAAAAAACGCAAAAAAACTTTTGCAAAACCTCTTGACAAAGCGAAGCTGATGTG
>JAFQLN010000126.1 GCA_017414585.1 Clostridia bacterium
AAAGGTACAGCGTAATCCATGCGGAATGCGGCTTTTTACGTTTGATCCGCATGGGAGGATATGGACAAGTCCGACAGCCGGGAGCGGATGCTGTAACCAAACCACATTCTGACGGAGATTTCAGCAAATGAATATCAATCTATCCGATTACTGCAGCCGGCGCATTCCGTGTTCCTGCGGCAGGGAACATTACTGTCCGATTTCCGATATCGTCATTGAAAGCGGCGCACTGAACCGTCTGCCGGACATTCTGGCTTCCTATTCTGCCATTTATCTTGTTGCGGACAGGAATACTTACCGTGCCTGCGGAGAACGGGTATATGATCTGATCAGGGAGCGCTGTGCAGGTGTTTACATCTTTGCCTGCGAAGACGCTCTTGTGCCCGACGAAAAAGCCATACGCATTGCAAAGGAACATATGCCGAAAAATACAGACCTGATTCTCGGCGTCGGTTCCGGTGTGATCAACGACCTGTGCAAGTACACGGCATGGAAACAGGGACTGCCGAGCGGGATTGTCGCCACAGCTCCTTCCATGGACGGCTACGCTTCGTCCGGTGCGGCTATGATCATCGGCGGCATGAAGGTGACATATACAGCCCAGCCGCCCAAGTATATCATTGCGGATGTGGATGTTGTAAAAAACGCGCCGATGGACATGATCCGTTCGGGATACGGCGATATTATCGGCAAATACAGTTCACTGAACGACTGGGAACTGAGCCATCTTGTCTGCGGCGAATATTTCTGTCAGGAAATTCACGATCTGGTTCTGCGAACAACGGATGAAATACGTGATCTGGCGGAAAAAATAGCAGCAAGGGATGACCATGCTATCGCACAGCTTACAAAAGCACTGGTTCTGATCGGCATCACACTGAGCCTTGTCGAAACAACGCGTCCCGGTTCCGGCAGTGAACATCATCTTTCCCATTTCTTTGAAATCGTCGGCCTGCTTCGCGGCGAAAAACATTTTCCTCACGGAACCGATGTTGCTTACAATACTATTCTGACAGCAGGGATGCGCGAACAGATCTGCCGGATGGAACATCCCGATTTCTCTGAAGAATCAGCAGAGAACAGGGAACAGGCATGGCAGCGGGTTTTCGCTTCTCTGACCGGCGAAATCCGTTCTCTCCAGAAGGATGCAGGCAGCTATGAACGCGATCTGACGCCCGTTTACCGCGAAAAATGGGAACAGATTCTTAAAATTCTCGGAAAATGTCCGACAGCGGATGCCTGTAATCGTATGATGCGTGCAGTCGGACTTTCTTTCCCGGCGTGTGAACAGCTCTACGGAAAAGAAAAAATCCGCGATGCAATGCTGTATGGCAAGGACCTCAAGAACCGTTACAGCGTGCTGTGGCTGTACTACGCTCTCTTTTCCGGCAATCGCTCCGCTGTGGATTATTCGGCTTATCTGACCGAACAGGAGGATATATGATTTTTGACTTCAGTGCTTTGAGCGAGGTTTTTCTACGGCTGCCCGATGATGCGGCAGTGCGCATGGCGGAAAAAATATGTGCATATAAGCGGATTTTTATATACGGTGCAGGACGCACAGGACTGATGATGAAAGCGCTTGCCATGCGTTTGGCGCAGACAGGACGGGTGGTTTATGTCGTCGGAGAAACCGTCACACCCGCCATTGCAGCTGGAGATCTTCTGATTCTGGCATCTGCTTCCGGAAAAACAGCCAGTGTCTGCCGGTATGCCCGGACCGCCCTGAGTATCGGTGCGCAGCTTTTGATTCTTACAGCCGCTGCGCAGTCTCCGCTGACCGAAATTGCTCCGGCTGATGTTTGTTTTGATGCGCCGAGCAAGTATGATGGACAGAGTGCCGTCAGTCTGATGGGTACGCTGTTCGAGCAGGCGCTGCTGTTGTTCTGCGATCAGGTGCTTCTGGCTATGAACGAGGACAGTGCGGCAATGCGGGCACGTCATGCGAATTTGGAATAATCAGATATAGAAAAAACTGCTTTTGTAAAGAATAATTTGCGGGAGTTTGATTATGATGAAAAGTATTGCAGACAGAAAACAGCGCTGGCTTGATTTTTTTGATTGGAACAAGCCGGTTTCTCATGTGTACAAAATCGGGTATCATCTGCCAATATCGCTGCCGAGAATGCATCCGTGGCTGGAATTCAAAGAGCAGAGAATTGCTTATGCTGTCGAGAAATACCAGCGGATGTGTGAGCGGGCAGAATGGCTGAACGATGACACAATCCCCTATCTTGACCCATATACCGGAACGGAGATTTTTGCGGAAGCATTCGGATGCAGGGTACACAAACCCGACGATAATATGCCGTTTGCGCTTCCCATGGTTCATACG
>JAFQLN010000127.1 GCA_017414585.1 Clostridia bacterium
GCTATACTTACGAAGCATAAAAAAACAACAGGGCTGTCGCAAGTATAAAAGTTTTGATCAAACTTTTTCAAAAGTTTGCGGGGTTTGAAGGGGCAGAGCCCCTCATCGACCTCCGCAGAGGTCGAAATGCCCAAGACTTCCGAAAAAGTTCCTCTGTTTGCTACTTTTTCTCCTCGCTAAAGGAGAAAAAGTAGAGCATTATTCTTGAAATAGCGAGAAGGCGTGTCGCAAATTACACTTTTCAATGTAAATGCGACACGCCCGTTTTGTTTTTGTCATGCGAATTCTGCAAACCGTCCCTTATCGGAAACGCCGTGCAACACCCGGACTTATTCGCGGACTGCACGGGCTGCATATTCGTGCAGCAGATCAACATAGTCATGATAGCGTTCCAGCGGACAGTCCGGCGGCGTCTGATGGTCAACACTCGGGATGAATCCGCCGCTCTTCATAGCGGGAAGCAGACGTTCAAATTCGCCGCGCATCGCCTCTGTACTCTGCCGCATGGTCATTTTATCGAACGCGCCGATGAAGAGGAAATCCGGATACGCTTCGCGCAGGGCATTGACATCCACGCCTGCCTGCCGTTCGAGAGGAAGAACGCCTTCAATGCCGACTTTGCGCATCCACGGAATCATCTTGCTGACATCTCCATCCGTGTCCACGATTACCTTGGTTCCGTGTGCCTGCAGAACCGGAATGATCTTGCGGTAATACGGTGCGAGGAAGGTATTGAAGCACTCTTCAGAGAGCATGGGACCGTTGTTATAGCTCATATCTTCCCCGAAAGTCATGAAATCGGGCGTCAGGATTTCGTATACGCGGTCGAGCAGTTTCAGCTGATATTCGGCAAGGTCATCGAGAATGCGGTGGTAGAGTTCGGGATAATCATAGAAAGAATAGAAATGATTTTCAATCCCGAACAGCTTCCGCGGGAACCAGAAAGCACCGTCAAGTGAAATCCATACCGGCAGCTCTCCCGCTTCCTGTCTCGCTTTGATAGAACGCATTTGCCGCAGGTGTCCGTCCGCAGCATCAGCCGGATAAAGATACGGCAGCAGATTTTCGTAATCCTCTTCATTCTCCATAATCGGACCGCCGTGGTATGCAGGGCCCGGACAGTTTCCTGCCATATGCGGCAGCCAGAACTGTGCGTGGGAATCCAGTCCCAGATACTGTTCCAAAGACTTGCCGCCAAGATCTTCCGGCAGTCCCTGATTACGCCATGCCTGATAGGTTTCGCCCCACCACGACGCCCACTCGATCACAGGAAGTCTGTCATCCGGTTTTTCAAAATTGAATACTGCCTGAAACCGTTCTCTGTTTTTCATATTCTTTCCTTTCTGTCTGCAGGAGGGTTATGTTGTCTCCGCGCCTGTTTTATGTCTTTTTTCCACTTACTGTTCAGCAGCTGACTTCCAGCTTCATAGTGCCGTCCGTCCATGCATCTGCGGTCAGATGGATACGCCAGAGGGAATCCACCCGCCATTCGCCGAGAAGCTTTCTGTCCGTCAGCGGAAATTCTTCTGCGGTGAGTGCAAAGTCCCCTCCGGAAAAGCTGACTTTGCATCCGGCATCTGCAAAAATAAGCGTATTGCCCTCTATCGCCGGCTTTTCTGCGCACATCCAGTACCAGCATACTTTCTGTTCCCGTTCGAGATGGAGCCGGTCTGTCACAACAACTGCGCAACCGTTCATGGCAGCTTCACGAATATAACGAACAATACCGGTGTTTTCCGGCCATGCGGCAGTCAGGTTGAACGCCGCGCTGTCTTCCGTGCACGCATCAAGCTCTGCATGATACTTGGCACCGGGCTTCTGCTCAATGCCGCCGATATCCGGGAGATTGTGATAGCATGAACGCATGGTCCAGATGGTATACCGTTCGGAGGAGAATGTCTTCTTCGTATACTGTTCCACACCTGCGTCAATGAACACGGGATGCTCGCCGCGGAACAGGACGAAATTACCTACGTCGTTGTGATTATGGCTTTCCGCATTGCATCCGCCTTTATATGCGAGGCATAAGCCGGACGCCTCATCACGGGCAATGAAAATTTCAAGACCGTCGTAATATGTACGGTTTTCCGGCTTCACCGTCATCGGTTCCGGCATCGGTTCGATCGAATCCCGGAATGCACGGTAGATCGTACTTCCGTTTCCGCCCTGGAAAGCACGTGCGTTTTTCGCATTGGCGGTCAGTTCCACAGCAAATGCAGTCAGTTTCGGAGAGCCTGTACGTCTGCCGTAACGGGCAATGAGCGCGGGACTAACTCCGAGACGGTGGGATGCATCGGCAAAGTTTACATACAGATTGCCGGCAATGTGCACATCCGCAATGTACTCACCCATGCGGCAGACAAGCGGATGATCAAAGACGTCGATTTTTCCGCCGGACAGATCCCACAGAATTTCGAGACAGTCAAAATACGACGCACCTGCCACACTCCAATAGCCGGGACCTTCGTCACAGCCACCGTCGCTCTTATAAAAGCTGATGAACCGGTCAAGAATTTCCATACATTCCCTGACAATCGCACAGCGTCTGCCTTCATCGTCTTCACAGAGCATCATCGCGGTCAGCACATTGGAAACAATCCACGGCGTCCAGTTGTTGAGCGTATTGCCCTTCGATCCCTTCCACCACATCGTATCCTGATAATGCAGGAACGGATGGAAAATCCTGCGGTCAATCAACCCGCGCATCCGTCGTGTGATCACCGGGGTCAGCGCATCAAGCCGGTCACGCAGAATAAAATAAACCATGGCGACGGAAGCACCGGTGGCTGCGGAGAACAGATCAATATAATGGACATCATCGCCCTCTCCCAGATCAAAATGATCGACCAGACGCTCTTTTTTTCCGTAGCGGGGTGTGTTGTGCGCTGGAAGCACCCAGGTCGATTCCTCGCAGACCGCCCAGATATAGTCCACAAGCAGATCGAGAAAACGCCCCTTTCCTTCGGTTTTTTCCGCTGCTGCCAGAAGGATCATAGCACGCCGGCGTTCAAAATAGAGCGCTTCATAATTGGAGCGGTTGCCATTTTCGTAGAACTGACGGTACAGTGAAGCCGGCAGAGCGGGAACGGGACGGTCAAGCAGTTTCTCAGCCGGTGCAATCGTGTCCGGGAAAACCAATTCTGCCGGCGGAAGGTCTGCATACATCCGGACTTCATCAGGCGCGAGAAGCAAGGATGCGGTCCCGGGAATGAATTTCTCAAGGATAGGTTCCATATCGTCTCCTTTTCTGTTGTTTTATCTTTACTGGATGCAGGAATCTGTGAATTTTATTTGTAATAAACCAAATAGAATTCCAACTATTTACTGTAAAATTATACAATGCTGTGCACGGAATGTCAACAGATCATCAAAAATTTGCAGCGGCAGAAAACTGCCGGCAATAAACTTGCTGCTGATCAAGATGTCTTTCCCGCATAAAAAAGCATGACGCAAACGACATTTTTCATGTCCGTACATCATGCTCTTTTTCGCGTTTATGAAAGCATATTCGGAATCTCCACGCAGGAACAAAGCGACGCAAAACCGTAGAATGCCTGCGCGTTTTTATAAAGAAAGGCTTCTTTTTCCCTCTCATGCAGTTCTGTACTTTTCATAATGAAATCATAACTCATTTTGTAAGTGATTTCCACCATCGTGCGGGGGTAATCACTGCCCCACATGAGCTTGTCAAAACCGCAGATATCCGCCGCTTCGCGAATGGCACGGACCGCATCGGGATAGGGATAAAACTGCTCATGAAACAGCCATGTGATGCCCCCGCTCTCGATATACACGTTCTTATACCGTGCAAGGCGGATCTGCTCCAGCCAGCCCTCTCTCGTTACCATTCCGAAATGCCCGACAGCAATTTTCAGATCCGGATACTGCTGAATGATTTCCGCGAGAGATCCGGTCTGGAGATCGCCGTCTGCAAGATCAATCGAAATGAATTTTCCTTCCCGGGATGCGCGGTCAAAAACCTCCGCATGACGGGTCAGATCAGCAGTAGGCAAGCGTCCGGCGCAGAGCTTGATTCCGTCAAATCCTTCTGTGCGAAACTGTTTGTTTTCTTCGTACAGACTGCAGATGCGGAACCGCTGCGGCCATGTTTTTCGGACATTCAGCAGATATTCGTCCTGATTCCCGTCGATTTCTTCCTGTGTGATCACAGCGGCGGAAACCTGTGCGTAATCCATGTTTGCAAGAAACCGTTCGGCAGTATTGGCGTCATCCGTCATATACGGCGGGATCATCTGACGGACTGTTCCGCCAAAATTGCTTTTTCCGCCGCCGACCGGATAAACATCCCTGCCGTCCACTTTTCCGTTCTGCCGCTTCCAGAGATGTGCGTGTGCGTCAATGATGTACATGATCAATCACTCCGTCTTTGATGACTGCAGTCTCACAAACCGTCATTCTCCGATCCGGATCAGCAGTTTTGCGAGATCTCCTTGATTGTTGGCAAGCGCTTCAAAGGCTTCAATCGCACGATCCATCGGATAAATGCCGCTGATCATTTTATCTGTCCGGACTTTTCCGGCTGCAATCGTGTCGATATTGGCATAGAAATCCTGCTCGAGTGCATTGCGGCTGCCGAAAATATTCAGTTCCTTCTTTAGAATGACGGAATGAACAAAGGAGGTTTCCCGCTTGCCGTTGCCTATGAGGATGATGTTGGCGGCAAACGCTGCCTGCTCCATGCACATCAGAAATGTCTCGGGCTGACCGCAGGCTTCGATGCATACATCAAAGCCGCAGCCATCCGTGAAGCGCTGCGTGAATGCTGCGATATCTTCGGTTTTCGTGTTGACAATCCCGTCTGCTCCATAGGATGCGGCAAGCTCAAGCCGGTTCTGCAGAATGTCGGCGACGGCTACCCGTCCTGCGGTCTGCTTTGCAGCCAGAAGTGCGAACAGACCGATCGGTCCGGAACCGACGATGAGGACATTGTCCGTCGGCTTGATTTCCGCTCTGGAAACGGCGTGGCGTGAAATGGAGAACGGTTCGATCATCGCCAGTTCTTCCGCTTTCAGTCCCATACCGGGATAAATGCGTTCCACAGGCATACGGATATATTCGCAGAAAGCACCGTCACGCTGGACTCCCATGGTTTGATTATCCGTACAGCAGTTGACATGACCGCGGCGGCAGGAATAGCAGGTTCCGCAGTTGAAATAGGGATTGCAGGTGACGATATCCCCGGGCTTCAGACCTCTGTCGTTATCCGGAATTTGTACGATTTCAGCGGAAAACTCATGTCCCGGAATCCGCGGGTAGGTTGTAAAGGGCTGATTTCCGGTATACGATGCCACATCCGCCCCGCAGATCCCGACACACAGGACGCGAAGCAGTGCCTCCCCCTCCTTCGGTTCCGGAAGGGGAAGGTCACGGATTTCAATTTCGTAAGGCTTCGGAATCACAATGGCTTTCATATCACTGATCCTCCTCGATATAGTCTTTGTTCCAGATCACGCCGGTTTTCAGCGGTGCGCCTTTCGAGAAGATTTTATTTTCGTAAGCACTGATGGGATCGCGGATGAATTCTTCTTTTTCAATCAGTTCCACAATCTCGTCATACCGGCTTTCTGCAAGTATTTCGATCGCTTTTTCCATGTGCTCCCTGCGGAAGTTAATGGAAGCGAAAATCAGGTGATTCTCAAACCCGAACGGCATGGAGTCAAAACCCACAACCGGACCGAGTGAGAAGCTGTTGAAAATTCCGTTGCAGCCGAGAACTTTCTGCTCGAACGCAATGCGGTGCTCTGTCTGGCTTCCGCTGCATCCGATAAAGAGTGTTGCCCGACCACCGAGTGCTTCGATCAGAGCTGCGGAAGTTTCCTTTTCAGTCATGCCGTCGGTGCAGAGATAGTCAGCCTGTGCGATTTCCTTGGAGAATACTACCTTCCGGCTGGTTTCCGGGCTTCTGCCGACAAACAGAATCTTTGCTGAAGGATGGCTGCGGCGGATCTGATCTGCCATGAACAGTCCGGTCATTCCGAGACCGAAAACAACGGTTCTTTCAAAGATGCGGTCTGCGGCAATCCGGCGTCCCTCTTCTTCGGAACAGCCGTTTTTCGCCATCTCCACGCGGAAATTGTGCGCCGAGCCGAGATCCTCCATGCGTTCCAGCTGGAAAACGGCACAGGCATACGGGTCGGCAAAAGAAAGACGTTTTGCGGCAGAGAGCGGGAACTTTAAGATGCCGCTGAAGCGTTCGGGCAGCTTCAGAAGCATATCCGGGTGGAAGTATCCTTTGTCGCAGAAAATTCCGTCCGCCTGGTCGCAGCCATATTCAAAGTAGGTTTCGTCTTCCGTATAGCGGGTTGGGTCATAACTGTCGCCGCCGCGGATCAGAACAACGGCAAAGCGTTTTTCAGCGGGAACCCAGACGACGCCTTCATGTCCGTTGATCAAGCGTTTTTCGCCGGCGGGGAATTTTGCCCCGAGCCTTCCTTCCCTGCCCATGCGCATCAGCTCATAGTCCGTTCCGCAGAAGCCGCAGAAAACCGGCAATGCTTCTATGCCTTCCTTCAGTTCTTCTCCACGAAGCCGTCTGCGTGTGGGATTGATCAGATTGACTTCCCCCCAGCAGAGAGGCTTGTCGGGACTGTTCTGAAAATATGTACCGTAGGTTTTCATAGAGGCTCCTTATGCCAGCGTGACTTTCAGGCAATTGGTATACTGTGTCGGAAGGTTTTCGGGGAGAGAGACGGTAAGAACACCGAAATTCTGTGCGAACGGTACTTCCCCATAGCCGAGAAGCATAACTTTTTCGACATGATCCTCTTCCGTAAAGGATTTTAGGACTGCCCGACGATCTTCCGGTGCGTGCATCATGAATGCATAGACATCCTTGTCCTCACAGGTAAAGCGATAATCGGAAGAACCCCATGCGACTTCGGATTCGCGGAAACCGTCGATGATGACCTTGGATTCCCCTTCGCCGTAGACACGCCACGGTCTTGTACCGTAAACGCCTTCGGCAGCAGCGTCGAACCATGTACCGATTTCTTCCAGAGTCCAGCGTTCCCATTCGTCGATGGTACCGTCGGGACGCTGAAGGATGTTGAGCAGCATGGTGCCGTTCTTGGAAATGATATCCACGAGCATTTCAATGATGTGTCCGGGCTTCTTGTAGACCTGACGTACATCGTAGAACCAATTGCCGATACAGGTATCCGTTTCCCACGGATCTTCCTGAATACCGGGGAGCTGACTCTTTTCGATATCCAGAACACCAACCTTGAAAATTGCGGCATCACGGTTTTTCTGGGTGTATACGGCGTTGTTGAAGCCGTGTCTTGCAATGGAATCATTGTAAAGATAAGCAACCGCTTCCAGACCGTGCGCATGACCGTCACTGCTGAACGGCAGTTCACTGTCGGAGTATAGAAGATCCGGATGGAATTTGTCTACCATTTCCTTGACCGCTGCCAGCCAGTAATCCTGAAAACGGGTATTCGCGGTCAGCCACGGACAGTTCTTTTCATCATGTTCATAGTTGTCGTGGTAGAAATCGCGGTATGCGGGATCGTTTCCATCATAGGGAACACCTGCAAACGGACCGGTTTTGTCCGCACCCTTGTTGTGACGCCACCACGAGAAGGATGCAGCCAGATGTTCGGTCAGACCGAACGGCATATTGTATTTGTCAGCCGCTGCTTTCCATGCGCCGCAGATATCTCTGCCGGGACCGATATTGACGGAATTGAAGCGGTTCACTTCGGATGCGTAGTTGAAGAAGTTATCATGATGGGTTGCCTGTGCAACGAAGAAACGCGCACCTGCACGATGGTAAAGAGCCATCAGCTCATCCGGATCGAATTTTTCAGCTTTCCACAAAGCACAGATGTCCTTATAGCCGAACTTTGACGGATGACCGTAATGGCGGACATGATACCGATACTGGTCGGAACCTTCGACGTACATATGACGTGCGTACCAGTCACCGTACATCGGAACGGACTGCGGTCCCCAGTGACTCCAGATACCGAACTTGACATCCCTGAACCAGTCCGGCACCTTGTAGTTGTAGAGAGATTCAAATGAAGGGTTGAATTTTGTTTCCATGAGTAAAATCCTTTCTTATGTTGAGATTTTATGTTCGGTTCAGCCGCTTTCATTATAGCCTATCCAGAACAGCATTACCTGAGAAAAACAACCACAAAATATAAAAATCCTATCATATATTCCGGATACAGAATTCCCGCCGCCCTCTTGACAAATTCTCAAGGCATATTTATAATATACACATAAAAACGACCTCACCCCCGTCATTATTTATGTTTTTTATTATGAAAGCGGCAGACTATGAAATCTACGGAACACGGTGTTCTTGAAACATCGGATCTTTACTTTTTTTCACCGTCGCAAATTGCGAAAAAACTTCATTTTTACCCTGTCAGTGCGGGACATTTTTTCTGCGTCAAAGGCTATCACCTGATCCGCGAAAACTATGACAGTCTGCTTGTCACACATATCATCCGCGGATCGTTTACCTACATCAAAAACGGACAGCATCATACCGCCTATGCCGGAGAAACCGTTATTCTGGACTGCTACAAAAATCATGAGTATTACACGAACGATTCGTTTGAGTCCATCTGGGTACATTTCAGCGGCAGCAACTGTCTGGCTGTCTATCATGAAATCGAACGCACGCTCGGAAGTACCGTCTGCTGCCGTAATCCGCACAGAACAGAGGAAATGCTGTTCCGTCTATTTGATGCGATCAGCGGTGAGAAGAACATGACGGAAACAGAGCTCTCCTTGGAACTTTACAAGCTGCTCATGGAACTGATGGCACCCGACAGCTCCCCTGAAAGCCAAACCGGACGCTATGATGCACTGATACAGGATGTGAAGGACTATATTTCCGCACATCTGAGCGAACGTCTGCTGGTCAGGGCTCTGGCTGAACGGGTGTACATGAGTTCAACGCACTTTTCCCGTATCTTCAAGCATCAAACAGGTCTGTCGCCGTATGAATATGTCCTGATCATGCGCATCAACCGTGCAAAGGAACTGCTGCATCAGACCGACTGGAGCATCTCGCGGATTGCTTACTCGGTCGGCTTCAACAGCGAATCCAATTTTATCCGTTTCTTTTCTCTGAATACCGGAATCACGCCGAACCGATTCCGGAAACTGAAATTTTGAAGGAGACCTTTATGCTTTCCAGTGAAACCATCCGCCGTTTTATTCTTGAAGCCAAAGCAAGAATTGAAATACTGCGGCACGACGATTCTCTGATCATGCCGCTGTTTACCGATCTGCACACGCCGTCTCCGGATCATGAATCGACGCTTCTGCTCACAGAACTTCTGTCAGATCTGACAAGGGAAGTTCCGTGCGATGCGGTCCTCAACCTGGGCGACCTTCTCGATATGCTGGGCAGAAGCCGGCACATCCCGACTGACGAACTGACTGTGTTTTTCAATGCCCTGCTTGAAAAACTGGACAATGCCGCCGCCTGTCCGCTTCTATGCGTTCCGGGCAACCACGATGCTGTCGGTACGGATTTCTTCCATCCGGCATACTGGAATGCAATTGTCAAGCACAGATTCGCCAATGCAGCCGCTGCATATGATGAATCGGGTTCGTATTTCTATTTGGATTTTGACCGCGCGGATACACGCTTTATTGTGCTTTCCACGCCCTGCGCCAGTGATATTGAAGCGGAATTTCCAACCCAGATCTGGCGTTTCGGCGATAATCAGCTTCGATGGCTCGAAAATACGGCGCTGGATACGAATAAGCACGTCATTCTCCTGATGCACGCCCCCTTCTTCAGCGAGTACCGCGGAAGTATGACCTCCACGCTCGGTGTGTGGACGGGAACACGTGCGGCTGTTTCCTATATTTATGCCCTGTGCGGCAGAATCGAAGAAGCGGAAGCAGCATCGGCAATTCTGTCACGGTTTCATGAAAAAACAGGTCGGCTGACCGCCTGCCTGAGCGGACACACCCATGCGGACTCTCTGCACGCGCCGCTTGAAGAAAAGAACGGGTTCAGAAATCCGCTTCCCTGTCCGCAGGCAGTCACGCGCAGTTTCACTCATCCCAGATCCGGCGAAAGGCACTGCGGCTTTGCCATGGATGTACTGGTGTGGACCCCTTCTGCCCACAGGCTCGATCTCGTCCGCATCGGTGACGGTGAAGACAGAAGGATTCTGTAAGCCTTTTCTCTTTCTTCCAACCACAATATTTCAAAAAAACATAACAAGATTTTTTATTTACTATTTTCACAAATAATGGTATTCTATAGGCAAAGAACAAACATAGTTCCTCCCTGTTCTTACTTTCCCAATGAACGGCTTCTTTTGCCAAGACAGAAAGGATTATTATGAGCTACAGTGAAAAAGATTTAAACATCATCCGTGAACTTGCCAAGCAGTATATGGAAATTGCCATGTCCGACAAGCATGTGAAGATGCGCAGGCGTTTTCGCGATAACAACGACCTCAAGATCGTCCGTCCGCCGGTCATCATGGAAGAGATTCCATGGCACGAAATGAACTACGAACACGCACTCGACTGCATCTGCGAAGACAATAATCTGCGCAATGTAGAAAGAAACTTCCGCGTGGCTCTCTTCCGCGAAAAATATTTCAAATGTGACAACTTTATTGAACCGTATTATATTGTCGGCAAGTCCTACTCGAATACCGGAGACGGATTTGCC
>JAFQLN010000128.1 GCA_017414585.1 Clostridia bacterium
GGTTCCTTCGGGAGCAAGCTCGATGGCGGTGGTGGTTTCCCCGAACGTGGATGCCCATGCGTCGAAGTGGTTGAGGTGCTTTTTCTCCAGAGTATCGTGTTGGAGATAGCGCATCATGGTGTACAGCTCCGTCATACTGTTGCTGACTGGTGTACCCGTTGCGAACACTACACCCTTGCTGCCGGTGATCTCATCGAGATAGCGGCACTTCATGAACATATCCGAGGATTTCTGCGCGTCGGTGGTAGATAGTCCCGCCACATTCCGCATTTTTGTGTAAAGAAACAGGTTTTTGTAATTGTGCGCCTCGTCTACATACAGCCTGTCCACGCCGAGCTGCTCAAAGGTAATCACATCATCCTTGCGGGAATCGTCCTGCAGTTTCGACAGCCGTGCTTCAAGGCTTTTGCGTGTGCGTTCCAACTGTTTGATCGTGAATCTTTCAGCGTTGCTTGCCTGAAGCTCCGCAATACCATCCGTGATCTCATTAATCTGACTTTGCAGAAGCTGTTCCTGCCGCTCTTTCGACATCGGGATTTTTTCAAACTGCGAATGCCCCATGATGATAGCATCATAGTTTCCCGTGGCAATTCGCGCACAGAATTTCTTACGGTTCGCCGGTTCAAAATCCTTTTTCGTTGTGACGAGAATGTTCGCAGAGGGATACAGCCGCAGAAATTCGCTTGCCCACTGTTCCGTCAGATGATTTGGAACTGCAAACAAAGGCTTATTGCACAAACCTAAACGCTTACTTTCCATTGCCGCCGCGACCATCTCGAACGTCTTGCCCGCACCAACCTCGTGTGCAAGAAGCGTATTGCCGCCGTAGAGAATGTGGGCAACAGCGTTTTTCTGATGTTCGCGCAGAGAGATTTCGGGATTCATCCCGTTGAATGTGATATGCTCGCCGTTGTATTCACGCGGGCGGGTGCTGTTGAACAGCTCGTTGTATCTCTGCACCAGAGCATGACGGCGGTCAGGCGTTTTCCATATCCACTCCTGAAAAGCGTCTTTAATTGCCTGCTGTTTCTGCTGGGCGAGAGTCGTTTCCTTTGCGTTAAGCACACGGCGTTCTTTACCGTCGGCATCGGTGACAGTATCGTAGATTCTCACATCGCGGAGATTCAGCGTATCTTCAAGAATACGGTATGCGCTTGCGCGGTCTGTGCCGTAGGTGTAGAAGGAATTGATGTTGCTGCTGTCCACACTCTTGCCGGAGATATTCCATTCTGCCGTAAATTCGGAGTAGTTCACGTCGATCTTGCGGCGAAGATAGAACGGCGGGTCGAGCAGCTCTAACATGAACTCGCGGATATATGACTTGTCAATCCATGTTGCACCGAGTCGGACTTCGATTTCAGAAGCATCAAGATCTTTCGGCTGTGCCGCACGGAGTGCTTCCACGTTGACGGAGAAATCGGGATTGATTTCGGCGTACCGTTCTGCGACCGCCAGTTTCTCCCGGACATTGCCGGAAAGGTATTCGTCCGCTGTCACAAAAGTCTGCGGAGATTCCGGCAGACGGAAGATTACCCCACGCAGTTCGCTTGCGAGATCTTCCGCAGATTTGCCCGTGAGCTGTGACATATACGGCATATCAACCCGCGCTTTCTCGGAGATAGACAGTGCCAATGCTTCAGCGGCGGTATCGACGGAGGTTGCGATGGTATTCTGCTTGATGGTACGCTTTGTGAACATATCCGCCTTGCGCTTCAGCTTTTGTTCTTCATCGAGAATTTCAAGGGAACAAAGCAGATAGTACGAGGAATCGTCCGCAAAAGCGGCACGGTTGGCACGGTCGTTGATTAAGCCGTATTTCGCCGTGTAGTCATCATAAAGCTGATTCAACTTTGCCTGAGATTGTACGATTTCCTCATCCGTGCCACCGTTCAACTGTTGGTCGATGAGGTTCTGCACACAATCCCGCAGTTCTACCATGCCTTTCACACGTTCCTGCGCTGTGGCATTTAGGTTCGGCTTTACCATGCGAGAGTTTTCGCGGTAATACACATCGCCGTCAACGACCGTGTAGCTGTAATTCTTCACGTTCGGATCGGCGGGAAGGGAGGTGCCAATGTCATCTCCGAGATCGGGGAGTTCCGCTTCGGTATAAGTACCGCGGATGTACCTGACAGCATCGTGGAGCTGATCGGCAAGTTCCAGTCCTGGGGTAGGTTCCACCGTGAAATCCTGCCTGCCGTACTGCGTATTCACCGACGACTGCCGCCCGAGAATCATTTCGGGATGGTCGATGAAATAGCTGTTGATGACAAATCCATCTTCATTTTGTCCGAGATGCACCCAATCCGGTTCAATCACCTGCGGCCGGTCGCGCTTCTGCAGGAACAGAATATCCGATACCACTTCTGTCCCAGCGTTCGCCTTGAAAGCGTTGTTCGGCAGACGGATAGCACCGAGCAGATCGGCACGTTCCGCGATGTACTTTCGGACTTCGGGGGACTCCTTATCCATCGTATAGCGCGAAGTGATGAACGCAATCACGCCGCCCGGACGTACCTGATCCAGCGTTTTTGCGAAAAAGTAATCGTGGATGGAGAAATTCAGCCTGTTGTACGCCTTGTCGTTGACCTTGTACTGCCCGAAAGGAACATTGCCGACAGCGAGATCGAAGAAATCACGGCGGTCGGTGGTCTCAAATCCGGCTACGGTGATGTCAGCATTCGGATAAAGCTGCTTGGCAATCCGTCCGGTGATGCTGTCAAGTTCCACGCCGTACAGCTTGGAGCCGGACATTTCCTCCGGAAGAAGTCCGAAGAAATTGCCCACGCCCATTGACGGTTCCAGAATGTTGCCCGTCTGGAATCCCATGTTGCTGACAGCTTCGTAAATGGCTTTGATGACCGTGGGAGAGGTATAGTGTGCGTTCAAGGTCGATGCACGGGCGGCTTCGTATTCCTCCGGGGTCAGCGCGGCAGACAGTTCTGCGTATTCGTTCCGCCAGTTTTCCTTGGAATCATCGAAAGCATCCGGAAGACCGCCCCAGCCGACGTATTTTGAGAGAATTTCCTGTTCCTCAGGCGCGGCGTGACGATTTTCGGATTCAATCCGCTTCAGAGTATGGATTGCATCCATATTCATGCGGAATTTCGCCTTTGCACCGCCGGTTCCGAGGTTGTCATCGGTGATGCGGAAGTTTTCGGGCGGCGGGGAATCGTCGTTTTTCAGCCGTTCGATCACAATATCGTAGGGAAGATTGTTCTCCTCGGCTGTGTATACGGCAATCGGTTCGGTTTCCGCGTGAGCTTCCTCAATTGTCTGCCGCTGTTCCCATTCCTCCGGCGTAAAGTAAGTGTGATCCCGGATGGCTTCATAAATCCGCTTGGTCACGTTCGTCCACAACAGCTCCACCGGGGTGCAGTTGGGCTTTTCCGGACGGATACCCCTGCCGTCATGCCACTCATTGCTGTGCGCCGCGCCGGACAGTGCATGGGAACGCCCGCCGATGCCGTATTCGTTTTTCAGAAACTCCTGCAGTTCCTGCTGGCTGTGATTTCCGGTGAAATAGTCGTAAATCCGCTCCTTTCCGCCGGAGACATTGCTGCCGGAAGTGAGTACATCGTGGATTTCGTCCTGCGTGATGAACTGCTGCACCGGCGGGATTTCCGCAAGCTCAGAGCTGTACTCCCGTCTCGGCAGGACAAGTTCCCGGAACTGCTCGGTCAGAATGTCCGCTTTATGATAGTGAAACCGGAGCAGACCGGGATTTTCACGGTAATCATCGGCAAAACGGGACAGCTCCGTGGTGATGGTATCCCGCATGAAATCGTCCGCTAGCATTTCCGCGATCCGCGCAGTGGAATCCGGGAATCCGCCCGTGAACATGGACTCACTGAAATACTGACCGCGGGCATCCTCGGAAAAATCGTGATACAGATACCACAACGACTGTGCAAGCTGGGTGCGCTCAAAGGTTCCGGCTTCCGCAAGCTGAACATTGGTGACATACTGCCCGGCATCCA
>JAFQLN010000129.1 GCA_017414585.1 Clostridia bacterium
GTAAGGTCATTCAGGCTCTGCAGGAAGAAACCGGAACCACCATCAATATTGAAGACGACGGTTCCATCTTCATCGCCGGCATCGAAAAGGCAGGCATCGAAGCAGCCAAGGCTTCCATCGAAGGCATTATCTTTGAACCCGAAGCAGGCGCTATATATGAAGGTACCGTAACCCGCATCATCCCGATCGGCGCGTTCGTTGAGTTCGCTCCCAAGAAGGAAGGTCTCGTTCACATCTCCAAGCTCGATAAGAAGCGCACCGAAAAGGTCGAAGATGTATGCAACGTAGGCGACAAGATCAAGGTCAAGTTCCTCGGCATCGACGAAAAGGGCAGATTCAACCTCTCCCGCAAGGACGCTCTCGACGCTGAATAATTTTCGCAGGATAAAAGCTCTGATTCACACGGATCGGAGCTTTTTATTTTGTGACTTTTTGTCCGAAAACCTTGATTTAGCATACAGAATCCATTATAATATAACATGGATATATATTATAATGAAAGACAGGGTATCCTATGAACAACACGCCCGAAAACAATAACCGTTCTTATCAGGATTATCATCTCAACGGCACATCCGCCCGGCCGCAGGGACAGTTCCGCGCAGAGCGTACGCCTTCCCGTCAGCCTGCGGGACAGCCATCTTCCGGTGCACAGATGAACCGCCAGCCCCAGCAGAATACCGTACAGCGTCAGCGTCCCGCACCACTGCCGCAGAGTCAGCCGCAGAGTCAGCCCCGGCGTCCGCTCAACGACGAAGAACGCCGCCGTCTGGAAGCTGCGCGCATGGTGCAGAACGGAGGACGTTCCGCAGAGGAAGAATTCCGCAGACGCCGGCAGGAACAGCAGATTCTCGGTGCCGCACAGCCGCAGGCAAATCCGCAGAGGCGCGTGCAGATTGTTAATCCCGGCGTACCGCAGAACCGTCAGCAGACTGCTGCACAGACCAGAGCCAGAAAGAAAAAGAGCATCCGCATCAACGTCGGTGCCGTGCTGTTTGTTCTTCTGATCGCAGGCGTGATCGGCGTGTCCATGCATCAGATTCAGAAAAACGAAGAAGCGCCCGATCTGCCCGACAGCAATCTCACCGCAGGCATCGGAGACAGCACGGAAAATACGGATTTTCTCCCGGATGAGGAAACGCTCCCCGAAGAAATCCTTCCCGAAGGAACGGAAACGCCCGACAGCGCCGAAAATCCCGATGCATCCGGTACGGAAACCGCGGACAGTCAGCCGCAGGAAACGCCTGCCGATGTGAATCTGACGCTGTATGATACCGTGACGGTTTCCAATGCGACACTCGATGAAGGCGATCTCATTCTCGTCAATTACGAACACAGCTACGCGGATACGGATACCATCAGCCTTGCGAATGTCTATAACCAGCGGACAAGCGGCGTCAAGGTGTCGAGCACAGCGATCAATCTCACCGGCGAAACGCTGAAGGCACTGGATAATCTCCTGTTCGGACTGACTGCGGATACCGGAAACAACGACCTGATTATCGTCAGCGGACACAGAACCGTCGCTGAACAGCAGAAGATATACGATGATTATGTTGTCTCCAACGGTCCGGAATATGCAAAGGCATACGTTGCCGACGCAGGATATTCGGAACACCACACCGGTCTGGCGTGTGATCTGTCCTTCTTCACGGACGACGGATATATGATCCCGATTGCCGATCATGATTTCGGCTACTGGATCGGAGACAACTGCATGAAATACGGCTTCATCCGCCGCTATCCGGAGGATAAGGTCGATATTACCAAAATTGCTTATGAAGCATGGCACTTCCGCTATATCGGCATCCCGCACGCATATGCCTGCACCGCACTGGGACTCTGTCTGGAAGAATATATCGCAGAACTGAAAAATTATACCGCAGAAACCAGACTTCTCCATATCAAGCCTGACGGAACGGCAGTCCCGGTCGAACTCAGCGCACTTCCCGTCGAAGGAAGCGGCTGGCTGACATACTACGCACCCATGACGGAAGGCGAAAATACGGAAATCAAGCTCCTTCGCGGAGAAGCATACCGCAATTATGAACTGTCCGGCAACAATGCGGACGGTTACATCGTGACAGTAACACTCGACTGACACAAACCGTTCCGGAAAAAGGAAAAAAATACTTTCAACATTCAATCAAAGTTTGACGCGTTATCATATAACCGTCACATTGAGTCGGTATAATAATCGCGTAAACGAAAAGACCGAACCGCTCGGTCAGAAGGGAATGTTTTATGAAAGAATTTGAATTTGATCAGAATAACGGATTAGACCGGAATCAGCAGAACAGCACACCGGAACAGAACAGCACACCGATGACGGATGACCGTACGCCCGCAGACGGAAATCCCGTACAGAATGATATACCTGCACAGACTCCCGCAAACGAATATACACCCGCACCGGAGCAGACTTCCGCACAGCCGGAAAGCCTGCAGCAGCCCCCCCAGCCGGTTCATCAGCAGCCGGTGGGTCAGCAGGTGAATCAGCCGCAGATGCGGGAAAATCCCTATTTTCAGGGATACGCACAGCCGCAGAATCAGCCCCCCCAGCAGCCGCAGGGTCAGCAGCCGGGTCAGGTGCAGACTCCCCCGATGAACCAGCAGAACAATTCCTACTGGCGCGAATATCCTTACGGCAGTCAGCAGAATCCGAACCAGAACCGCCCGGTAAATCCGAATCCGTATGCACAGCAGCAGAATACCGGTGCATATACGCCTCAGCATCAGTACAGCCAGAACGGCGGACAGATTTCCTATACGCCTTCTCACACCAAGCAGAAAAAGGCAAAGGAAAAGAAACCCGTGACCCGTGCGGCTCTTGCTCTTGCCTGTGCGCTGACTCTTGTTCTCTCGGCGGGAGCGGGGTTCGGCGGTGCGATGCTTGCGAACAGATTGAACGCGCAGAACGATTCCGGCAGTTCGGTGAATCGCCCCGCTGTGAATACCGCTGTAACTTCGGGTGATCCCGTTGTCATCTACAAGAGCGTGGAAGATATTGCAACCTCCACCGGAAACATCGGCGAAAACCTCAGCTACAGTCAGGTTGCCGAAATGGTTAAGGATTCCGTCGTTGAAATCGTAACGGAATTCAACAACCAGAGTATGTGGTATCAGTATGTCACGCAGGGTGCCGGCTCCGGCGTTATTATCTCCGCGGACGGTTATGTTATTACCAATGCGCACGTGATTACCAACGAAAGCACCGGTGCGGTTGCTGACAACATTGTTGTCCGTCTCACCGATGCAACCGAATATAAGGCAGAAACCATCGCCTACGACGCGGACTCCGATATTGCTATTCTGAAGATTGAAGCATCCGGACTCACACCGGCACAGTGCGGCAACAGCGACAATCTCGCAGTCGGTGAAGAACTGGTCGTTGTCGGCAACCCGCTCGGCGAACTCGGCGGTACCGTTACCAACGGCATCGTCAGCGCAACCCAGAGAGAAATCCAGATGGGCGGCGTGACCATGAGCCTCATTCAGACAAACGCTGCTGTCAACCCGGGCAACTCCGGTGGCGGTATGTTCAATATGAAGGGACAGCTTGTCGGCATCGTCAACGCGAAGTCCTCCGGCACCGGAATCGAAGGTCTCGGCTTTGCCATTCCGATCAATTACGCGCTTGAAATTTCCGAACAGCTCCTCCAGTACGGTTACGTCCGCGGCAAGACCATGATCGGCGTCATGTTCCAGGATGTATCCGGAAGCAATTATTTCTACTATTACAACATCAAGGCGGGCGTGTACGTTGCCGAACTCACACCCGGTTATAACGACAAGGTTCTCGAAGTCGGTGACCGCGTTATCGCAGTTAACGGCAAGGAAATTACGTCTTCCGAGGATATCAAGGCGGTTGTGACCTCCTGCTCCGTCGGCGACAAGATCACTTTCCAGCTTTACAGAGACGATAAGCTGATGGAAGTGGAAGTTACCTGCTATGAAAAAGTGCCGGAAACAGATACGCAGAAAGCGGAAGACAGCGCTGACGCAAAGAAGAATGAAAAGAAAGCGGACGCTCCCGATGAAACCGCAGATGCTTTTTCCACCTTCCCCTTCAGCGGCGGACTGGAAGAATTCTTCTTTGGAGGCTGGTAAGAATTAGACAACTGTACACAATTTTTCAGGCAAAAGAGGCTGTCGCATGAAGCAGGGGGAGGAAAAGAACTTTTGCAAATGTTTTTCTCCATCCCTCCGCACCCCCTCCCTCTTTTCAAAAACTTCTGAGAAAAGGGATTTTGTGACAGATATATGGTTGTGTTTCAGGTCGTTTACAGGTATTTCAGTCCCCTTTTTCAAAGTTTTTTGAAAAGTTGGGGGCTTGGGGGAAGGAAAACTTTTTGCAAAAAGTTTTCCTTCCCCCAAAA
>JAFQLN010000017.1 GCA_017414585.1 Clostridia bacterium
ATACCTTAAAATTCGGGTATCTCCCATATTTTTTCCCAGATTGAAGTTTTTTGAAAGGGGTTCGGGGAAAACTTTTTTCCAAAAAAGTTTTCCCCGAGAAACTTTATTTCACCAGATGCCGCTTGATCTTCCGGCTCGACGTCTTTTCAAATTCGGTCTTGCGGAATTCGAGCTTGTGAATCTGCTTGAAGCTCGGCAGCTTCTTGTTCAGTGCCGCGATGGACTTCTGGATTTCCGCGCGGAGGTCGCTTTCGGTGAGGTCGGGGTACTTTTCGTATGACGGGAAAATCACCGCGACGAGCTTCGTTTCGCCCGTTGTTTCTTCCGCACGGCCGACGATGACGGATTCCGCAATCGTGTCGATGCGTTCGAGGTATTCTTCGATTTCTTCGGGGAAGACGTTCTTGCCGTTGTCCAGAACGATGACGGACTTTTCACGGCCGGTGATGGTCAGGTAGCCGTCCTTGTCCATGTAGCCGATGTCGCCGGTGCGGAACCAGCCGTCGTCCGTGAACGCTTCCGCGTTTGCCTCGTCGTTGTTCATGTAGCCGAGCATGACGTTTTCGCCGCGTACCTGAATTTCGCCGGAGATATAGCCCTTGTCGTTTTCCTGTACACCGTCGATGCGGATTTCACAGCAGGGAACAGCGGGGCCGACCGTGCCGGGCTTGCGCTTCCAGTACGGCGTAACGGCAACGAGCGGCGAGCATTCCGTGATGCCGTAGCCTTCGTAGATGGAAATGCCGAACGCTTCAAAGGTTGCGATCAGTTCGGGGCTGAGAGCCGCGCCGCCGCAGATGATTTTATGCAGACGGCCGCCGAACGCTTCGCGCACGTCCTTGAAAATCTTGTCGCTGAGGTCGATACCGGCGAGGGAAAGCTTGCTTGCAACCTTGGTGCCGACCGCGAGAATCTTGTCCTTGCCGGAACGCTTTGCTTCGGACTGGATTTTCTTGTACATCGTCGTGACGAACAGCGGAACGAGAACGAGGCCGGTGGGCTGATATTCCTTGAAATTCTTCAGCGCGTGACGGATGGAGTCGTTGATGCAGATTTTTGCACCGAAGTTGGTCGCAGCGAGGGTGCAGGCGAGTTCGTAGGTATGATGCAGAGGGAGAACGGAAACGAGAACGTCTTCCTTGCAGAAGTAAACCTGCGTGCAGGCGGAAGTAACCACGGAGAAAATGTTGCGCTGGCAGAGCATGACGCACTTGGAAGAGCCGGTCGTACCGGAGGTGAAGAGGATCTGCGCCATGCGCTCGGTATCGGTATCGGGGATAAATTCGCGGTCACTGTCGAGGCCGATACGGAGCATACGATCGTAGGAAACGACAACGGCATTGCCGACGGCGGCGGGGGTATTCTCTGCGGGAGCCATCGGGAAGAGGTTGGTGAGGGTCGGGTGTCCGTCGGCGATTTCGGGCATCACGTCGTTGAAGGTCGCGGAGTAGACAATACCGGCCGCGTCCGCAACGGCGAGGAACTTCGAGAGTTCTTCATGGGCAAGCTCCTTATCGAGCGGAAGAGCCACGTTGCCGGAGGAAAGGATAGCGAGGTAGGAGATGATCCAGTTGGCGGAGGTTTCGCCGATGATGCCGATGACGCGGTGCGCGTTTTCGCCGTAAGTCGCAGTCAGCGCGAGCGCGAGGCAGCGGACGTTTTCGAGAAGTTCACCGTAGGTGAGCTCATGCGCCTCGCCGTGCTCCTTCCACGCAAAGATGGTTCGGTCGGAATATTCCCGCAGGGCGTCGAGGTATTCCGCAACATTGGCAACGGGTCGGAATTCATGCACCTGCTTCTTCTTGTTTTTTACGCGATACGTTTTTTTCATGATATCTCCGATATGTATTATTTATATAGAAAGTTATAGGCTGGGAGCCAATTTGTTCCGATAAAATTTCACGCTACTTCTCATTATACATGAAAAGCAGCGCGATGACAAGAGGAAACGGATTTTTAAATGTAAATAATTATTTACTGTTCGGTTTTTTTGGGGACAAAATGTGCAGGGTGCGGGGATATAGG
>JAFQLN010000130.1 GCA_017414585.1 Clostridia bacterium
ATTTCGAGTCAGCCCCGTTATGACCACTTCGATATCTCTGCGTATTCAATTATCCGGAATTTTGCGGGAAAACTGCGAACTGCCCATCATGTCGCCTGCACGCCAATTCCGTGAAAAATGCAGGAAACGGGAGATTACGGGAGAAAAACGAAGATTTCACAGCCACGTCTGTGACCGACCGAACTATGTTTCGAGTCAGCCAGTGTTGTAAACAACACATGATGACCACTTCGATATCTCAGCAAACAATCGTAATCGAAGAAATCAATTACGTTGGATAGTATACCACATCAGCCGCAGCTTTGCAAGAGTTTTTTTAATTTTTTCGCAAAACATTTTTAATTTTCCCGCAGAAATTCAAAGAAATCCCGTTTTTTACAGCAATTCCATCTTTCCTGCAAAACGTCCCATCTTCCCTTCAAACGCCCTCTTTACAAAACATCAAAAACATGGTACAATATTTTCAGCACCACCACAGCAGGAGGACTGCATATGAAACACTTTCACACAGCAATTATCGGCGGCGGGATCGGCGGACTGATGGCAGCTTATCGTCTCAAGACTCTGGATCCTTCCCTGACCGTCGTCATTTATGAAAACGGTCACCACATGGACAAGCGTCACTGTCCCGCTTCCGGCGAAAAAGGCTGCATTCACTGCAAAACCTGCAGCATTACATCCGGTTTTGCAGGGGCTGGCGCGTTTTCCGACGGAAAATTCAACCTCGGAACAGCTTACGGCGGAACGCTCGGCGAAACACTGGGTGATGATACCGCGATGCGCTATATCAACGAAGTAGACAAAACGCTGGAACGCTTTGCCGGTGAGAACTATCCGCCCCTCTTTTACTCCAACGAAGAACTAAAGCTGAAATGCTTACAGAACAATCTGCGTCTTCTTGACATGAATGTCCGCCATCTCGGTACGGACAAAAATTTTGCAACCATGAAAGCGCTCATCGCACATCTTGCGGACAGCGGCTGCGAAATGTTTGCCGATACGAATGTCATAGGCATCCGCACGGAACAGCAGAAACACATTCTTGAGAGCAGCAATGGAGATCTCTGTTCTGCGGATCACATTATCATCGCAACCGGACGGAGCGGCGCGAAATTCGTTTCCGATTTCTGTCAGAGATATCAGATCCCGATGCAATCCAATTCCGTGGATATCGGCGTGCGTGTGGAGATGAAGGATCTGATCTGGCGGGAGTTCTCCTCGCAGATCTACGAACCGAAGATTCTTTACCGCACCAAGACTTTTGAAGACCGAACACGGATGTTCTGTTTCAACCAGGGCGGTCTGGTCTCTGCGGAAAACAACCACGGCATCATCACCGCAAACGGTCACGCTTATGCGGAACCCGAAAAGAAAACCGAAAACTGCAATTTCGCCATTCTCTCCTCCATCCATTTTACCGAACCGTTCAACAAGCCGACGGAATATGCGGAAAACATCGCGCGTATGGCAAATATGATCGGCAATGGCAATGTTCTTGTACAACGCTTCGGGGATCTCATCCGCGGCCGCCGCACCAATGAGCACCGGCTCAGCCAGAACACGGTCACACCTACGCTCCGTGCGACTGCGGGAGACTTATCCCTTGTTCTGCCGCACCGGATGCTGACCAATATTATCGAAACCATTTACGCACTCGACAAAGTTGCTCCCGGCACTGCCAACGACGACACCCTTCTCTACGGATGCGAAAACAAATACTACTCCATCCGTCCTGTTTCGGACAAACAGTTCCGGCTGACAGAAGGCATCTATCTCATCGGCGACGGCAGCGGCATCACCCGCGGGCTGAGTCAGGCAGGTGCGATGGGTCTGTATGTGGGCGACAAAATCCTTGAAAAATAAGAAAAACAAATCGGAGGTTTTCTCATGAACGGAATCTGGGATTTATCCATTCTCTACAGCGGCTATGACGATCCGGATTTTGCGGCTGATCTTGCCGCACTGGACGAAAATATTGCCGCAGTCAACACATTTGCTTCGGAACTGGAAAATTATTCGGACAAAGATACGGTTTCGACATACCTCTCGCTTGCCGAAAAGCAGTCCTATCTCGCATCGAAGCTGTTTATCTATGCCAATCTCCGTTATTCCGGCAACACTGCCGACAGCGAATCCGCCAGTATGCTCGGTCAGCTGATGGACAAAATGAGCGCAACCGTCGCTTCTGATACCCTGATTCAGAGCCGTATTGCAGCCATGCCCGAAGCTGTCTTCACCGACAGTTCCCTGTCCGACGAATACCGCTATCTGCTCAATAATATCCGGCGCGACGCAAAATATCTTCTTTCCGAAAAGGAAGAAGCACTGTTTGCAAAGATGAACATTTCCGGTGCATCCGCATGGTCGGATCTGCAGAGCA
>JAFQLN010000131.1 GCA_017414585.1 Clostridia bacterium
CTCCTCCCGTGAAAGAATCAGGTACGCACGTGATTTTATAAACAAATCGTCCGTAAAGATAATAAAATACGGTTTATCCAAATCATTCGACGGGAGGAGCAAGCCCCTCCCCTACCGGATTTTGGATATTTCTTCACCCGTCACCCATGCAGCAGCTTCAAATTTTCAGAATAAAGGATATGCCGCAGCTGTGTACTTCCCCGCTCTTTCCCGAAAACTTCCTGAAAATTCCTCCTGCCCCTTGAAAAATCCGCGCAAAAATGCTATCATAGAACTGAAAACATTCCATCCATTTCACGCACGGAAAGGAGCACAATATGAAACTGGAAAAAATCGGTCTGCAGCTTTATACCATCCGCAATTCTATGTCCAATGCTGATGATATCCGCATGAGCTTCCGCCGCATCAAACAACTCGGCTACGACATCGGTCAGACTGCCGGATGCGCGATTCCTTACGAAGAATTCGGTCAGATCGCACGCGAAGAAGGCATCGAAATCTGCGGCACCCACGACAATTTCAACCTGATGGTCAGCGATCCCGCGCAGGCTATGGCAAACCACCGCGCTCTCGGTACAACCAATATGGGCATCGGCGGCTACTGGGATGTAGGCTCCGCGGAAGCTGTCGAACGCTTCATTGAAACCGCCAACAAAGTCGCGGATACTGTTTACGAAGAAGGCTTCAAGTTCACCTACCACAACCACAGCCACGAATTCCGCCGCCTCGATAACGGCAGAACCGCTATGGATATGCTGGTGGAAGGTCTTGACCCGAAAAAAACCTCGTTCGTTCTCGATACCTACTGGGTTCAGCACGGCGGCGGTGATGTTCGCTTCTGGATCGAAAAGCTCACCGGACGCATCGACATTCTCCACCTCAAGGCTATGGGACGCGATGACAAGGGTCCGTTCATCACTGAACTCGGCAACGACAACATGAACTGGGAAGGCATCCTCACCTCCGCTGAAAAAGCCGGCGTCAAGTATTACGTCGTCGAACAGGACAGCTGGCCGGGCGATCCCTTCGACTCCATCCGCCAGTCTTCCGAATTCCTGCATAAGAATTTTATGTAATCCAAATAAAAAAACGGGCGTGCCGCACGAAGGAAAATTTTCCGAAATGCGGCAGCCCGTTTTCTATTTTCAAGAGGTTGTCGAACTAAGGAAAAATTTTCCGAAATGCGACAGCCTTGTTTTGTATACAAATCGTTCTATCGTACTTTTTCTCCTTTAGCGAGGAGAAAAAGTACCAAAAAGAGGAACTTTTTCGAACGCCTGGGTGTTTCGAGCTCTGCGGAGCTCGACAAGGGGCTTTGCCCCTTTGAACCCCACGAGCTTTTGAAAAAGCTCGACCAAAACTTTTATACTGGCGTTCGTTTTTCTTTATTTTCCGACGCAGAACCGCTTGAATATCTCATCGACGATCGTTTCGTCAATCCCGCGGCCGTCCGTTTCGTTCAGTGCCGCCAGCGCTTCTTCCGCCAGTGTGCAGACCGCATCAATCGGTGCGCCATATTCGATCCCTTCAGCCGCCTGCGCCAGAGCCGTTCTGCTCTTCGCAAGCATCTCCCGCTGTCTCACGTCCCAGATCACGGCATCCTCGGCGGGATTGAGCCGGTCACTGCCGTATAATGCGGCAATCACGCCTGCCAGTTCCTCCATCCCCCGGCTTTCCTTCGCGGAAACGGTGACAGTCCGATCGGCAGACGCACGGATCAGGGATAAATCGTCTTCGCTTATCCTTTCGCCGAGATCCGCTTTGTTGATCACGGCAATCTTCGCGCCGCCGCATTCTCCGAGCTTTCCGAGCAGTTCACGGTCTTCCCCGGTCAGCCCCGCACTTCCGTCAAAAACGGCAAGAAGCAGTTCCGCCGAACGCATCTCCTGCTCCGCACGGTCAATGCCGATCTGCTCAACCACGTCCCCGGATAAGCGGATGCCCGCCGTATCACTGATGCGCAGGGTCACACCGCCGAAGGATACCGTCTCGCGGAGAATGTCGCGGGTTGTGCCGGCAACGGAGGTGACAATCGCACTTTCATCCCCGACCATTTGGTTGAACAGCGAGCTTTTTCCCACGTTCGGTCTTCCGCAGATGACGGTTTTCACGCCTTCCGTAATCGCGCGTCCCGCTTTGTAGGTGTTGAGAAGAAGGCTTACCTCGTCATGCGCACGGCAGAGAGCCGCTCCGATTTCGCGTTCGCCTTCGTCCCCTACATCTTCTTCCGGATAGTCGATGGCGGCGTAGAGAGCGGTCATGACGTCCAGAAGAGAGGCGGAAATCTGCTCGATTTTCCGGCTGACGTTTCCGCGGACAGCACCGCCGGAGAGCGCAAGCCGTTCTTTGGTGTCCGCGTCGATGAGCAGTCCGACCGCTTCACTTTCGGTGAGGGAGAGTTTGCCGTTGAGGAAGGCGCGGCGGGTGAATTCACCGGGTCCGGCGGCAGACGCTCCGTGAGCAAGGGCGGAGAGATAAACGGCTTCGGTGACAGCCAGACCGCCGTGACAGGAAATCTCCGCCACATCCTCGCCTGTGAAGGACGCTGGGGCGCGGAAAACGGTGCAAAGGGCTTCGTCAACCGGCAAGTCGTCCGCATCAAGAACGGAGCCGAAAACGGCTGTACGCGGCTGACAGGATGAGAGATCGCGTCCGGATTTGGGTTTGAAGAAGCGTGCGGCAGCGGAAATGGCATCCGGACCGGATAAACGGATGACAGCAACACCGCCTTTTCCGCGCGGAGTTGAAACTGCCGCAATGGTGCTGAAAAGTGTAGACATGGTATTCCTCTCTAAATTTAAACCAAACTTCGCAGTCCAAAAGTTTTGATCCAACTTTTTCAAAATGTTTGCCGAGGATGCGCAGCTCCTCAGTTGAGGGGACGGAGTCCCTCATCGACCGGCGCAACGGTCGAAACTCCCAAGACTACCAAAAAAGTTCCTCTTTTGGTTCTTTGGAATTTCGTAAGAAATTCACTCCTCGCTAAAGCTCCTTTACTGCGTAAAGGAGAAAAAGAAGAGATGAAC
>JAFQLN010000132.1 GCA_017414585.1 Clostridia bacterium
CCGTAGGCGTTCACACAGGGGATTCCAATGTTGTCGCTCCCATCCTCACCCTTTCCGATGCGGACAAGAAGATGCTCAACGACAGCGCCATCAAGATCATCCGCTCCCTGAAGATCGAAGGCGGCTGCAACGTACAGTTCGCGCTGAGTCCCACTTCTTCCGAATACTTCCTCATCGAAGTCAACCCGCGCGTGTCCCGTTCGTCCGCTCTTGCATCGAAGGCTTCCGGCTACCCGATCGCCCGCGTCACCGCAAAAATCGCTGTCGGCATGACCCTCGAGGAAATCAGGATCGCCAATACGAACGCCGCGTTTGAACCGGTACTCGACTACATCGTTGCCAAAGTTCCGCGCTTCCCGTTCGATAAGTTCTCCGCCGCTTCCAATAAGCTCGGCACGCAGATGAAGGCAACCGGGGAAGCCATGGGCATCGGCATCACCTTCAAGGAATGCCTGCTCAAGTCCCTGCGCTCGCTCGAAATCGGCGTATGCCACCTCTGGATGGCGAAGTTTGACCATATGTCCATGGACGAACTGAAGGAATACCTCGGCGAATTCCGTGACGATACCCTCCACGCGGCAGCACAGGCATTCCGTCTCGGCGCAACCGTGGAAGAAATCCACGAAATCACCGCCATCACGCCGTACTTCCTCGAACAGATCCGCGAAATCGTCCTCTATGAAGAAGTGCTCAGAAAGGATCACTCCCTCGAAGCACTCACCGGTGCAAAGAAAATGGGCTTTGCCGACAAGTATATCGCAAAGCTGTGGAACGTGACCGAAGCAGAAGTCCGCGAAATGCGCCGCGCATCCGGTCTGACTCCCTCCTTCCCGATGGTTGATACCTGCCACACCGGCGCATATATCCCCTACTTCTACTCCTCCTACAACGCGGAAGACGCGGACAAGGCAGGTAAGAAGTCCACTTACTCCATCGTAACCGACAGAAAGAAGGTCGTCGTTCTCGGTGCAGGTCCGATCCGTATCGGTCAGGGCGTCGAATTCGACTACTCCACCGTTCACGCCGTTACCACCATCAAGCAGAACGGCATCGAATCCATCATCATCAACAATAACCCCGAAACCGTCTCCACGGACTATACCACCGCGGATAAACTCTACTTTGAACCGCTGACCACGGAAGACGTGCTTGCAATTCTCGATTACGAAAACAGCTATGACGTTGTCGCTTCCCTCGGCGGTCAGACTGCCATCAACCTCGCGGCTCCTCTCGCTGACTGCGGCGCAAACGTCATCGGCACCTCCGTGCAGGCGATTGACAATGCGGAAAACCGCGATACCTTTGAACGCATCCTGCGTGAACAGAACATTCCCCAGTCCGAAGGCAGAGCCGTTACCAATATCGAAGACGGTGTGAAGACTGCGGCGGAAATCGGCTACCCCGTGCTGGTTCGTCCTTCCTTCGTGCTCGGCGGACGTGCGATGCAGATTGTCGGCAATGAAGAGGCTCTGCGCCACTATCTGAAGAACGCCGTGGAAGTGGACGCGGACAAGCCCGTTCTCGTTGACCACTATATTCTCGGCAAGGAAGTCGAAGTAGACGCAATCTGCGACGGTATCAATGTCTTCGTTCCCGGCATCATGGAACTGGTTGAAAGAACCGGCGTGCACTCCGGCGACTCCATCTCCGTCTACCCGTCCTTCTCCATCTCCAATAAAGTCAAGGGAACGATCCTCGAATACGCGAAGAAGCTCGGTCTGGGACTGGGCATCGTGGGTCTTTACAACATCCAGTTCATTGTGGACAAGGACGAAAAGGTGTTCATCATCGAAGTCAACCCGCGTTCCTCCAGAACCGTTCCGTTCCTGTCGAAAGCAACCGGCTACAGCCTCGCGGACATCGCAACGAATGTCATCCTCGGCAAAAGCCTCAAGGAACAGGGCATCTTCGATATCTATCCGGAAGAAAAGAAGCGCTGGTATGTCAAGGTTCCCGTCTTCTCCTACAGAAAGCTCGGCGGACTGGACGCATATCTCTCTCCCGAAATGAAGTCCACGGGCGAAGCGATCGGCTACGACGACAAGCTCTACCGCGCGATGTACAAGGCTCTGCAGGCATCCGGCACGCAGATGCAGAACTACGGCACGGTGCTTGCAACCATCGCGGACTCCGATAAGGAAGAAGCACTCCCGCTCATCAAGCGTTTTTACAACCTCGGCTTCAATATCGAAGCAACCGAAGGCACGGCGAAGTTCTTGAAAGAGCACGGCATCCGCACAAGAGTACGCCGGAAGATTTCCGAAGGCGGCGAGGATATTCCGAACGCGCTCAGAGAAGGTCACATTGCGTACGTCATCAACACCAGCGATATCAGCTCGAACGACGGTGTGCTGGACGGACATATGATCCGCCGGCTTGCCGTGGACTGCGGCGTAACGACGTTCACTTCGCTTGATACGGTGCGCGTGGTGCTCGACGTCCTCGAAGAAATGACGATCACCATTTCGACGATTGATGCGTAAGGAATTATCACAAGATACCGAAAAACCTGGATTTGATGAATGGGTGACAGGTATTAAAAGCAAGGTATTGGTAGGGGAGGGGCTTGCTCCTCCCGCCGAACGATTTTGGTTAAACATGTTTTTTGCACCTGTACGTACGATTCGGATATAAAAATAAAGCAAATCCGGATTCCACGACGGGAGGACACGAGGCCCTCCCCTACAGGGTATACAAATTCATCGTACATCCGCTGACATCCCGACAAATCCAAATTTCTCATAATTAAACCTACAGCAAAGGTACAACAACATGAAACAATCCATCTTTACCATACAGTCGAACGAATGCATCGCCCCGAATGTGTACCGCATGGTTCTCTCGGGCGATACATCCGCCATCACCGCGCCCGGGCAGTTTGTGAATATCCTGCTCGACGGATTCTTCCTGCGCAGACCCATCTCCGTCCACGATTACGACGAATCCACCCTCACCATCATCTATAAGGTCGTCGGACGCGGCACGGAAGCTATGGCGGAAATGACAGCCGGCAAAACGCTCGATATCCTCACCGGACTCGGCAACGGCTACAGTACCGGAAAATCCGGTGCCCGTCCCCTGCTCATCGGCGGCGGCGTGGGCGTTCCCCCGCTTTATAACCTCGCAAAAAAACTCCTCGCCGAAGGCAAAGAAGTCTCCGTCATCCTCGGCTTCAATACAGCGGACGAAATCTTCTGCGAAAAAGATTTTCGTGACCTCGGCTGCAAAGTTTCCGTTACCACCGCGGACGGGTCTTACGGCACAAGGGGATTTGTCACAAACGCCCTCGATCAGTTTGACTATACCTACACCTATTCCTGCGGCCCCGAACCGATGCTCAAGGCTCTGTATGCGGCTTCCTCAACGGACGGACAGTACAGCTTTGAAGAACGCATGGGCTGCGGCTTCGGTGCGTGCATGGGCTGCTCCTGCAAGACGAAATACGGCAATAAGCGCATCTGCAAGGACGGACCCGTTCTCGAGAAAGGAGAGATCATATGGTAAACGAAAGACTGAAAGTCGATCTCTGCGGCATCACGCTCGATAACCCCATCATCCCCGCGTCCGGTACGTTCGGATACGGCTATGAATTCGCAGAGCTTTACGATATCAACATCCTCGGCACGTTCTCCTTCAAGGGCACGACATGGGAAGCGCGCTTCGGCAATCCCACACCCAGAATCGCGGAATGCGAAGCGGGCATGATCAACGCGGTCGGACTGCAGAATCCCGGCGTGGATGCGGTCATCGCGCACGAGCTGCCCGCAATGAAGAAGGTCTTTCATAAGCCCGTCATGGCGAACGTATCGGGATTTTCCGTGGATGAATACAGAAATACCTGCGAAAAGCTCAACGCCTGCGACGAAATCGGCTGGTTTGAAGTCAATATCAGCTGCCCGAACGTCCACGGCGGCGGCATGAGCTTCGGCACAACCCCCGCACTCGCCGAAGAAGTCACCGCGGCGGTAAAAAAGGTGACAACCAAGCCCGTGTTTATCAAGCTCTCCCCGAACGTGACAAATATCGTGGACATCGCAAAAGCCTGTGAAGCGGGCGGAGCGGACGGTATTTCGCTGATCAACACCATGCTCGGTATGCGCGTTGACCTCAGAAAGAGAAAGCCCGTGATCGCAAACAAAATGGGCGGCTTCTCCGGCCCCGCCATCTTCCCGGTTGCGCTCCGCATGGTCTACCAGGTCTACGAAGCGGTAAAAGTGCCCGTCATCGGCATGGGCGGCGTATCGAGCGCGGAAGACGTGATCGAAATGATGCTCTGCGGAGCGACGGCAGTGGAAATAGGTGCTATGAATCTGGTCAATCCGTTCGTCTGCCGGGACATCATCGAAAAACTGCCCGAAGTCATGGATAAATACAAAATCAATACATTAAGTGAAATTATCGGAGGTGCACACTGATGGGAAAAGACGTAATTATTGCCTGTGACTTTGCGTCCAAGGCAGCAGTCATGGAATTTCTGGACAAGTTCGTTGACGTAAAGCCGTATGTGAAAATCGGCATGGAGCTGTACTATGCGGAAGGTCCTGCAATCGTAAAGGAAATCAAGGAACGCGGACACAAGATCTTCCTCGATCTCAAGCTCCACGACATTCCGAACACGGTCAAGAAATCCATGTCCGTTCTTGCAAACCTCGGCGTTGACATGACCAACCTGCACGCATCCGGCACGATTCCGATGATGGAAGCGGCGCTTGAAGGACTGACCGAAGGTGCTGCGGCTGCCGGCAGAGAAACGCCCCTGCTCATCGCCGTTACCCAGCTCACTTCCACGAGCGAAGAAGTCATGAAGCGCGACCTGCTCATTGATCATCCGATCGACGAAGTGGTTCTGCACTATGCAAAGAATGCCAAGGCTGCGGGGCTTGCGGGCATCGTCTGCTCTCCCCTCGAAGCCGGCAAGGTTCACGATGCGTGCGGTAAGGATTTCTGCACCGTTACGCCCGGTGTACGTTTTGCAGGCGGGGA
>JAFQLN010000018.1 GCA_017414585.1 Clostridia bacterium
AATCTGCGCACCGATGGTCATATCGCTGACAACGGAGTAAATCTTGTCAAAAATCGTGAACGCTTCCACGGACTGCTGGTCGTACCACGGCTGCTTGAGATTCATGGAATCAATCGTGTTCATGTCGAGGAAGAAGCCTTCGAGCGTCATGTTGGAGAGATTCCCGCACCAGAACAGGGGTGTAGCGATATCCACGCTGTCATCATCTGCGCGCACCAGAGTCGGAATACGGCTGTGAAGCGTACCGTAGTTGACCTTGTCACCGACGATTACGCAGTCATAGTCCGCTTCCACGCGGGAGTTTCTGATGTAAACCGCGTCGTTGATGGTCGTGCCGTTCATTTCTTCGGCGTCAATGTCGTACTGCGTCCAGCCGACAACCGGGTATTCGTTGTGGAGAATGGTGAATTCTCTGCCGCCGAAGCTGTATCCTTCGGGGAGATCGGGTTTCAGTTCTTCCTCGGTTTCTTCTACGCTTTCTTGTGCCTGCGGGGTCTGGTTTTCCTGGGGCGTCTTTGCACCGTCATCGTTTTCTTCAACGGGAGTTTCGGAACAGGATGCCAGAAGCATCAGCAGTGCCAGACAGAATGCCAGTTTTCTTTTCATGGGTGTGCCTCCTTTATATTATAATAAAATGTAGTAAAATTTTATTTTCCCTTGCCGTATTCGTAGGACTCGTCAAGGAATGCGTGGAGATTCTCAATCGGGCAGTCGCTGGTCGCCGCGTTGCCGAGGGTGAGAATCAGGCCGCCGTCAGGTCTCGAATAGGTGTCGATGATGTGGCGGACTTCCGCGCGTACTTCTTCGGTTGTGCCGTTCGGGATGATCTGCTGCACGTCCAGACCGGCAAGAATCGTGATGCGGCCGCCGAACTTCTTAGCGATTTCGACTTCGTCCATGGAGTACTTCTGGATCGGGTGGAGAACGTCGAAACCGATTTCAATAAAGTCTTCCACGAAATCCGTGACATTGCCGCAGGTGTGAAGCCATACATGGATGCCGGCTTCGTGGCAGGCTTTGATCAGCTTGGCGTAATAGGGCTTGAAGAATTCGCGGAAGATAGCCAGAGAGAAGAACGGCGCTTTCTGCGTACCGATATCGTCCGTGATGAACACGCCGTCGATATCGTGGTATTTCTTCGTATTCAGAATCAGCTTGATGTAGAAATCGGTCAGTGCGGAATAGAGCTTATGCGTTTCTTCCGGATATTCGTAATAGTCGGTCAGCGCATTTTCCATGCCGCGCAGCCACCAGTGCCGCTCAAACAGCCAGTAGCACCAGTAGAGCACACGGTATTTTGTCTTTTCGCCGTAATCTGCCTGCCAGAGCGCCGGGTAATCCGCATCCGGGAAATCCGCGATCATGTCGTCGATTTCTTCCATCTGCAGCGCGGTCTGTGCATCGAGCGCACGGTTGGTTGTTTCATCCTTGAGCGGATCGCGGTGCATGAAGCGGTAGCTCGGGTTGTCGGCGGGGGCTTTGTACTTATCGGGCAGACGGACGCCGACCATCTGGAAGTCGAACGGATAATCCTGCAAATATTCTTCCGCTATGGTCTGATTCTCACCGAATACGCGCGAATTGATCCATCCGTGGTAGTACATCGGCACGCGGGATGCGCTTCCTTTGCGCTCGATTACCGAAATGACTTCTTCGCGCGTCAGCGGCTTTCTTTCGATCTGCATCTTGCTTTCCCTCCTTGATGCGGTAAAAATATCCGGATAGAGATCAGGCATCCGGACAGCCGTGCCTTCCTTGATTGACTGCCTGTATTCCGTCGGCGTATTGCCCGTGACTTTCTTGAATGAGCGGAAGAACGTGGACATACTGCGGAATCCGCTTTCGTAGCAGGCTTCCTTGATGCTTGTCTCCTTTTCGATCAGTAGAATACAGGAGTTGTTGACACGGATGATTTCGATATAGTCAAACAGGGAAATTCCCAGTTTTTCCTTGATGATGCGGCAGAGCGCGTATTTGGAAATTCCCGCGTTGTCCGCTATTTTATCCAGCGTCAGCTTCTGTGCATAATGACAGTTGATATACTCAATCACACGCTCATACAGGATATCCTTGGAATGCCCCTGCTCCGGTTCACGGTATGCTGCGGCGATTTCCGAAAAAACCGAATACAGAAGACAGCGGGTTCGGAACGGTCTCAGCGGGTCATTTGCTTCTTTATAGACTTTGAACAATTCGTAGAAAAACGTGTAAACCTGCGGCGGGAGCGCGTTGATTTCCGTGGGCAAACTGACCGGCAGTGAACTTGTGATATTCAGATTCAGATAAAAGGATTCATACGCACCGCAGCCATAGACCATCTGTCCGGGGCGGCGCAGGATGATCGTATCGGGCTTGCAGACAAATTTCTTACCATCAATTATAATAGAGCCGCCTCCGGCTTTGATGATGTAGTCAAGCTCGTAATCCTCTGCCGTTCGCACTTCCAAGATTGTTCCGGGAGAATTCTGCATACCGTGAAACCATGTCATTTTCTTCAGTTCCAGTTCGGCGTCATTGAGAAATTGATACCACACGGCTGCATCAGCTCCTTTCCGGTGATTTTTGTACTATAATTATTATTATAACTCCATTTTCGTTATTTGACAAGGGACAATATATCCCAAATATTGCACACTTATGGCGATTCTTGATAAATTGACAATGTTTATTTTGTTCTTTATACCACAATGACTACAAATACGTTATTGATCACCCATGGACAGCGCTCTTTTTGAGCCGAACACAGAATTATTTGCAACTTATCAATTTTTGTATATTACTTTGCAAGATTTTGGAGTAGTGTGCTATTGACATTTCTGTTTTTTGCTGTTATAATAAGAACTGTACAAGGCTTATCCCACAAAATTGCCGTGAAAATACGACTATTTTTGTAATTATTTCGTTATTTACGGACAAAGTATTCCCGCTTTGTCCGTTAATAAAATATTATTTTATTTCTTTAAGGAGACAGAAATGAAGAAAAGCATTCTCATCCTCACTCTCATTGCTGCCGTAATGCTTTCCGTTCTCGCGGTTCCTGCATTTGCAGACGTGAACCAGCAGGTAACAATCGCATACGGTACGCCCGTTGTTGACGGTCAGATCGACGACGTTTGGGCAAACACCCCCACTTACAAGACCCCCTATGTTCATGGCGGCGGCGAAGCTAAGTCCAACACCCTCGGCGAATGGAGATTCCTCTGGGACGAAAACAGAATCTACGTTCTCTGTGACATCTATGATGAACAGCTGAACCACGGCAATGCCGGTACTTACTGGCAGGGCGACTGCACTCAGCTCTTCTTCGATATGTTCAACACCGAAGATTTCGCTAACTGCTCTTACGGCGAATTCGGTGCTCAGCTCGGTATCCGCTACGCTTGGGAAGGCGGCGTGTTCGCAGCTGAAGACAACTTCGTAGTAGAATCCCTCGGCGCTGGCTTCTCCTTCCAGGAAGGCGACCCGGAATGGGATGACTGTGTATTCACACAGGTTGACACTGATAAGGGCTGGAGAGTTGAATACTCCTTCAATCCTACCCTCTTCTATCCCGACTTCAAGCTCGAAGCAGGCACCAAGGGCGGTATCGACTTCGTTAACGACGACTCCAACGAAGGCTCTACCGTAAGAGATACCCTTTATCTCTTCATGCCCGACTCCAACGGCTGGTCCAACCCCAAGACCAACGCAACCTTCACTCTCGCAGGCAAGGATGAAGTTGTAGACATCGCTGCTATCGAAGCAGAACGCAAGGCAGCTGAAGAAGCTGCAGCAGCAGAAGCAGCAGCTCGTCAGGCTCTTATCGACGGTCAGATCGCTGATGGCGTTCAGGTTGTTAAGGGCACCGCAAAGATCGACGGTGAAATTGATGCAGCTTGGGCAAATGTTCCCGCTTACAAGGCTGAATACATTTATCAGAACGGCGCTGTTAAGTCCGTCTGCGAACCTACCATGAAGTTCATGTGGGACGACAACAAGATGTACGCTCTTCTCGAAGTTAAGGACGAACAGCTCAACGCTCTCACCAACACCCTCTGGGCAAACGACAACCTCCAGTTCTTCATTGACTTCGGTCACGGTCACGATTTCGCAGCGAACAACTCCGATGGTGACAACTCCGCTCTCGCTATCCGTTACTGCTGGCTCGGCGGCGTTGTTGAACTTCCCGCTGGCTTCACTGTAACCGCTCTCGGCGGCGCTGCTGTTGCTGAAGATCTCTACAACGGCATCGAAAAGGCTCAGAAGACCGTTGACGGCGGCTGGGTTTGCGAATTCGCTCTCGATCCCACTCTCTTCGCTCCCGACTTCAAGATGGTTGAAGGCGCACAGGGCGGTCTCGACTACGTTGTAGACGACACCAACACCGGCAACGACACCGGTTCCAGAGATACTCTCTATGTATTCTCCATCCTTTCCGATACTTGGAGCAAGTCCACCAACCTCATCCCCTTCACTTTCGTAAACGAAGCTAAGGCTGCTGAAGAACCGAAGGAAGAAGTTGTTGAAACTCCTGTTGAAGAACCGAAGGAAGAAGTTGTTGAAACTCCCGTAGAAGAACCGAAGGAAGAAGTTGTTGAAACTCCCGCAGTTGAAGAACCCAAGGAAGAAGTTGTTGAAACTCCCAAGGCTCCTCAGACCTTCGACTTCGCAGTAATCGCTGCTATCGCTGCAGTTATTTCCTGCGCAGGCTACGCAATCAGCAAGAAGCACTAATCGGTGTTTTCTCTGAAAAACAGCTGAATAAGTTATAACAGCAATATCTCCGTAAGGTTCACCCTTTTCGGAGATATTGTTATACTCACTCTTTAATGCCTATGAAAAAATTTCTTACATTCCTGCTTTTCTCTCTCCTTCTGATTTATACAGCCATTCCTGTTTTTGCCGGAACGCTTCCGACTGCGCACGGCAAAGCGGAAAACCTTGCTCCCTCGGCAAGCGAATTTTACGCCTCCACGGAATACAACCACGATTACCGCGCAGCCAGAGTCGCCGACGGTGTTGTCTGGGACAGAGATATGCGTCTGCGCAACTGGGTATCGAACTTTGCTGTCGAATCCACCGTCTCTTTCTACTGGGAAGAACCCGTGACTGCCACAAAAATGGTTGTCTACGGCATGAACGACACCAAGTTCCGTGTGCTCCGCGGCATTCTCATGACCGAAGACGGAGGTGAATATGCAACCGGTGTGCTCCCCGCTGACGGTGCTCCCGTTGAAGTCGTATTCGACAAGCCGCACACCATGTCCGAAGCGCATCTCGTTGTCACCGGCTCCCGCGCCAATCCGGCAGTCGGTCTGAGTGAAGTCGAATTCTACAACGAAGCCGGTGAAAATGTCGCCCGTCTCGCCACGGTTTACCCGGATTCCGAATACACGACCGATGGCAATTCGTGGGACGTTCCCGCGGACTGGATCGGCTGGTACATCGGCATCAACATCAACAACGGCTGGGCAGACTACACGGTTCCCAAGCTGGACGACCAGCATGAGTGGGCTTGTCTCGGCGAACAGTTTCCGGAAATCATGCTTTCGTGGGATGAACCCATAACAGTCGGCACCGTTGTCCTCTCTGACCGCGTCAATGCGAACGACTGGATTCTCTCCGGCACACTCAAGTTCTCCGACGGAACGGAAGTACCGTTCACGGAACTTGCCAATTACGGCGAGCCGCTGTATGTGGATATCCCCGACTGCGTAACCGAATCGCTGACCGTCAGCGTCACCGAAAGTCTCGGTCCGAATCCGGGCTTTGCGGAAATCGAAGTCTACACCGAACACTTTGACGAAAACGGCAATGTGATCGTCATCGAAGAAGAAGAAGAGGAATTTGAAGATCCGTTCGCCGCTACGACGGAAGAATCGGACGGATACGGAGCTGCACCGCCGCAGTACAATGTCCTCTCTTACGTCCTGCTCGGCATTTTTGCCGTCGGTATTCTCCTCGTCCTGCTTTCCCTCCGCGGATCGCATCCCGGCAGAAAGGAGCCTGCATGAAAAGCAAAACCCTGATTATCCTCACCATCGCCATCATGATGTTTTTCGCCATTGCCTCTCCCATCATTCAGCTTCTCGGCTCTTATGGGGTCATCGAAAACCATCTGGCAACCAAAAACCTTTTTGTAACGGAAACCTATGTGGATGAAGATGCACCGCTTGCCGCTGTCCGCAATGCTGTTGAGGACGTCAAAACGGGACTGAAAAACATCTACGCAAACTGTATTCCGTTCTACTCCGTGATCGTCAACTCTGTGCAGTCGGCTGATCTCGCGCTTCTGAATCTCTCCGACACCTTCATCACGGAAAAGCTCCTCTCCTACGACACCATTGAAGAACCTTCATCAGAAGAAACCACCGATTCCCTCGATGCTTCCTCCGGCGAAGACAGTGCGGCGCAGGAAACGGAACCCGTTCCCGAAAAGCCGAAGGTACGCTACACCGCATCCCGTCTTGTCTCCGGCAGACCGAACATCTTCAAAATTGAACCGCTCAAGGTTCTGGAACGTGTCGAAGGCGCTTCCGCGAAGGAACTGGAAATTCTGCTGGAAAGACAGCTTGACTATCTCGACCGGCTGTACAATCTCTATCCGGATCTGAATTACTATGTCTACATGGGAACCCGTCTGCAGGAAACCGAGATTTACGACGACATGATCAAGATGCCGAAGTCCACGCGCCCCTACCTCGAAACCTTCATCGAGAAACTCAATCCCGCCTACAAGTTTGACTACCTCCGGATTGATACGCCCGAAGACCGCGTGAACAAGCAGTTCCGCACCGACCACCACTGGAATGCATACGGTGCACTCGAGGGCTACAAGCAGATCATGGCAATGATCTATGAAGATTCCCCCGAGGTCGGTGAAGCCATTGATTACAACATCGTCAAGGTAGAAGGTGCAAAATGGTTCGGCTCGATGACCTCCGGTCTGACCGACGAGGCTTACAAGGACGATTTCCACATCTTTGACCTCTCCGATATGCCCGGCAATTCCTCCGATGCCCGCAAGCTCCGTCGTCTTTATGAAGCCTACACCACGCGCAGCTTCGACGAACGTGCAAGCACCGACTACTACGGCGCATACTTCGGCAATCAGGAGCAATTCCACTTTGAAAGCGGCAGCGGACGCAATCTGCTGATCCTCGGTGACTCGTACAGCTGGGCTGTCAACGCTCTGATTGCAGCGCACTTCGATCACACCTACTGCTTCAACAAGCCGTGGATGACCAACGGTGTCAAGCACGACTATAAAGGCACCGTCGAAAACAACAATATCACCGATGTCGTCATTATTCTCTATTCGAGCCGTCTTCTCTTCGGTCTCGACAGCACGGACTTTGACAACATCCTCGACTGACTTTTCTTTCTTTTCACGTTCAATAATCATTGAAAAATCCCGTTTGTTCACCGATTCCGGTTAGAACGAACGGGATTTTTTCACGTGCGGCTGCGCACAGCAGGGAGCGGACATATCTCAGCCTCTCCAGGTATTCTCAATTTCTTCACGGACAATTTCGACAGCGCGGCGCGGCTTGCCGAGATTTCCGTTCAGGGTGTAAGTATCACGGAAGGTGATTTCCAGCGGACAGCCTTCAGCGGCGCGCATGGTCTTGCGGATGTGTTCGCGGAATCCGTCTTCATCGAGGTTGTAGTCGGTACCGCCGATATAGAGCGGAGACGGTTTGCGCTGGTACACAATGTTCTTTTTCCGCAGTTCAGCGCCCATGTATTCCTCGTCGCACCACGGGGAGATGGAAATTTTTCTGAGGTTTTCAAACTTCGAGATCGACTTCTCCCAGAAGGAATGCACCGGTTCACAGCATCCGTACGAAAGACGTCCGAAAAGGGAAGAAATCTTCTTGTATGCGGGATAGAAGAATTCGTGGAACATTTCCGGGCTGATACCGACAGTTTCCTGACTGTCCAGATAGCCCCACACATCTTTCAGCGTGAGCGGACCTTCCGTCTTCATCTGATCGGAAAAGGCGAAAGTTCCCTGTCCAACCCAGTTATTGCCGCAGCAGGGTGTGAGCATACCGCGCTTTTCAAATTCCGTGAAGTACTTGCAGTAATCATCAGCAAGGCGATCCATCATGATCTTGAAGTTTTCCGGATTGTCGTACATTTCCGTGAACATATTCTCCATCGTCATGAGATGAACGAGATTGTTCGTCGGACAGCAGTACATTCCACCCATCCCCGGCTTGACTTCAAGAATATCGCCGAAGAGATCGCCGTAATATTCCATGCCGCGCTTCACGCCTTCTTCGTCAAAGCCCATCGGAGACGGCTGAATCTGGTCAAGCGTGTCGAGATTTTCAATCGTCGCGTTGATATGGAAGCCGACGCCCTGCGTATGGGTCTTATTGACATTCAGGTTGAAGAGTTTGAACCAGCCGCCGTTCGATACATAGAAATCCGGTGTCACGCAGCGGTCGTCCCCGACCATCACCTGATTCTGCATGGAACTTCCGAGCGCCCATTCCACGCCGCGCGCATCACCGGAAGTGCACTGGCATTCGTAGTGAAATCCCGCATCTCCGACCGTACCCATTTCAAAATGAATCATCGGACGTTCGGACTGCCCATCGTTGTGCTTTGTCCATAACCTGACCAGTTCCCGCTGCTTGGGTGAATTCGCCATTTCCAGCTTTTTTTTAGCAAGATCACGTATAAATTCCCGTTCTTTCTGTTCCATGCCAGTTTCCCCTTTGAAAAGATATGTTTTTCTTTTATTTTACCATATCCGACTGCTTTTGTCATTACGATAAATAAAAAATTGTTTCAGAATTTCTGCATTTTGCATCTTGCATATGCACCAAAATTATGATATCATATAACCAAATCCTTGTATATTCCGGTATATCTTACGGCGACATTTCTGAACAGATCGCAAATGCGGTGCTTCGGGAAAGAGCAGATATCACCTGCGCAATACCAAACCGTCCGCCTTTGCCTGCATTCTTCTGCAGCGTCGGCGATTCTCACAATGTATGAAAAAAACATTGTTTTATTTTCTCTTGTAATCCATATCAATATTTGTTATAATAAATTTGGAACTCTGGACATTTTTATGATTTTTTCAACTTTCTAACCATAATCGGGAGGTTACATATGACACAACGTGAAAATATGCTCCGTACCATCCGTTTTGAGCATCCGGATTTCATACCTATCAGATTTGCTATCAGCGGCGATGTATTCCGCAACTATGACCCGCACGCGCTCGCGGAAGTGCTCGAAAAGCATCCTATCGTTGCAGGAAAGCACAGAATGCGCTGGGATCTCGTCCCCAAGGAAGGCGAAAAGATCAACCAGCCCAAAGACTACACCGATGCGTTCGGCGTCAAATGGAAGGGTGCGCTCGACGGCATCCGCGGTGTTGTTCAGGAACACCCTCTCGCTGATCTGACGAAGGTCAAGGATTACAAATTCCCCGCACATCCGAACTTCAACCTCGAAGCCGATCGTGAGCGTGTTGCCAAGGCAAAGGAAGCCGGACACTTCACCGGTGCGGGACTGGAACACGGTCACACCTTCCTGCGCATCACCGACCTCGTCGGCTACGAAACCACGCTTCTTGCGATGGCGGATGAAGATGAAAACATGAAACTCCTCATTGAAAAACTCGAAGAGTACAACTTCGCGTTCGTCGATCACTGGAGCAAATGCGGTTATGACCAGATCGGTTACGCGGAAGACCTCGGTATGCAGGTCGGCCCGATGATCTCCCCCCAGATGCTCCGCGACTGGATCAAGCCCTCCTATCAGCGTCTCATGAAGCCCGCACGTGATGCAGGGGCAATCATTCAGATGCACTCCGACGGCGACATCCGTACACTGGCTGATGACCTCATCGACGCGGGCGTGGATATTCTCAATCTGCAGGACCTTGTCAACGGCATCGACTGGATCAAGGATCGCTTTGCAGGCAAGAAGTGCATCGACCTCGACATCGACCGTCAGAACATCACCGTCTTCGGTACGCCCGCGCAGGTGGACGCACTCCTCCGCGAAGAAATCGAAAAGCTCTCCTCTCCTGCCGGCGGGCTGATGATGGTTTACGGCTGGTATGCCGGTACGCCGCTTGAAAATATCGACGCACTCCTCACCGCTATGGAAAAGTATATGTACTACTGGTCCTGATTTTCCTGCATCAGTCACTTATTCCTGCCATTCCTGTATTTACAGATTTTTATATAATTTAATATATCAGAAAGGAATCCACGCAACATGAAAAAGCTCATCACCATTCTCCTGCTCGCATCCATGCTTCTCTCCGGCGTTTCCTGTTCCGAAACCACGGACTCGGGAAAACAGAGCAGGGAAAACACCCCCGTTCAGTCCGACGGAACATCCAATGCCGATGAAACCGACGACCAGTACTACAACCACATTGAAGCACGCAATCTCGGCGGCATTGATTTCCGTATCATTTCCCGTATGACGCAGACAGGTCACAATGTACAGCAGTTCACAGACTTCGGCTTCTTTGAATTCGCTGCCGAAGAAATGGACGGTACGCAGATCAACGACGCTGTCTATGAACGCAACGATGAACTGCAGGAACGCTTCAACTTCCATATTGTCAGCCTCCAGCCCGACATGAACCCAATGGCAACGGCAAGAACCAGCATTATGGCAAACTCCGACGACTATGATATGATCGCCGACGGTCTCTCTTATATGCTGGACTACTCCATGTTCCGCGATCTGACGAACCTTGACTACATCGACCTCACCATGCCCTGCTGGGACCAGAACGCTAACGCCGGTCTTTCCATCGCAAACAAGCACTTCGTTGTCACCGGCGACCTGCTGATTCATGACAAGAGAGGTACTTGGAGCCAGCTCTTCAACAAAACTCTTTCCTCCAATCTGCAGCTTGAAAACCACTACGACCTCGTCCGTGAAGGTAAATGGACCATCGACAAGTACCACGAAAACGCCTCTCTCGCATCCAACGATACCAATGGTAACGGCAAAATGGACGAAGCGGATACCTGGGGATACCTCGGCGAATACTATAACTTCGGTATCATGATGATCGGCGCCGGTACGCACTTCACCACCAAGGATGAAAAAGACTACCCTGTTCTTGATATGTACAGTGAACACACCGTTGCCGCATTTGAAAAGGTTTATGATATGCTCATAGACAAAAACATCTGCCTTTCCATGGACTGGGCACAGGGCGGCGCTTCCGCAACCCTCACCGCGTTCTCTGAAGACAGAGGTCTTTACTACATGACTTCAATCGCAACCGCATCGGAATACCGCTACATGGACTCCGACTTCGGTATTATCCCGATTCCGAAGTATGACGAAGCGCAGGAAAACTACTACACCTCCTTCTCTGCCGGCAACTCCGGCGCCGTTGCAATGCCCATCACCGTCGGCGATCCCGATGATAAGGCGTTCATCATGCACGCAATGTGTCTTGCATCCACCGACACGCTGCAGGTTGCATTCTACGACGTCGTTCTCACAGGTGTAACCGCACGTGACGAAGAATCCGGCGAAATGCTCGACATTCTCTTCGCTAACCGTGTTTACGACCTCGGCTTCGTACAGAACTGGGGCGGTATGCGCGACCTGTATTCTTCGCTTGTCAAATCAGGGAAAAAAGAACTTGCTTCTGCATACAAGCGCAAGGAAAAGACCATCATCAAAGCCATCGACGAAGCATACGAAACCTATCAGGCTCTCGAATAAGCATCGCAAGAGAATCTTCGCAGCGTAAGAAGAACTTCTCCGAACGAAAACGCACAAAAGTACGCCTTCATCCGTCTGTCTCCTTACAAACGGGTGAAGGCGTTTCCCCCTTTTTCTCCTGCACATTACAGAATACTCTTCTCAAAGAAACAGGTGTGCTATGAACGAAAACAAATCCCCTTCCGCTGTTCCTTCTTTTGTAAACAGCATAGATAAATCGATAATCGTTGATTCCAAATCTTACTACCGGTATTCCCGCAATTTTCTGGAAGTGGATCCGCGTTTTGATTTTCAGCTCAACTCCATGAAATTCAAATCCGCGAACCCTGTACTTAGCTGTCATATCCATGCAACCGCAGCGGAAATTGTGTTCGTTCTGCGCGGCAGCCAGCATCACAATATTGACGGGAATTCCTTTCAGGCTCTCGGCGGCGAAATGATCCTATCTCCCCCGGGCTTGGTGCACAGCAGTGAGAACCAGCATCAGCCAAAAGGCGAATTTTACTACATCACCATCAATCCCGCCTGCATTGCCGAAATCTTCTCCCAGGATGAAGAAAACTGCGTAAAGGCGTTCACCGATCTGCTGCTTGCACCGCCGCACATCTGTTCCATTCCCGACACCAACCGGCTCCGCACGATTCTGGATGAACTTCTCGAACTGCACGGCAGTACCCTACCGTACCGGAAACTGCGCATTCGCTGTGCGCTGTGCAATCTTCTGCTCTTCATGACGGACGCGCTCACTGCCCAGAAGCTCGATGAGACTTACTCCGATTTCATGCACGATGTCTATCTCTATATTGAAGATCATGTGTATGAAAAGCTGTCCATTGATATGCTGGCGGATCATTTTCAGTACAGCAAGAACGGTTTCAGAAACAAATTCAAAGGATATGCCCATCTTACCGTGCATGAGTATATTCTGCACCGCAAAATCGAAACGGCGAAAATGCTTCTGGCAGATTCTTCCGTCGATCCGCACAAGCTCTGGGAAATGCTTTCCTTCTCGTCGGCATCGTATTTCAATCAGGCATTCAAGCGCTACACCGGCATGACCGCCATTCAGTACGCCCGCAGCCTTGAAAACTGACAACAGCATAGAAAACAATACAGGGGATTCTCCATACCTGCGGTATGTACAAAATCCCCTGTTTTTTTGCTTATTTATCCGCTTCCAGCACAGCGGCAGTATCCGGGAACGGCGCAAGACTCTGTCTGAGAATCCCGTGCAGATGCGCAATGGCAACACCGTAGTTCACAATCGGCACGCCCGATGCGGCTGTCTTCCCGATGCGGCTTTTCATTTCCGCTTCGTTGAGCATACATCCGCCGCAGTGCACGACGAGTTTGTACGCGGACAGGTCATCCGGAAACTCTCCGCCGGAAGTGAACGAGAAGTCCGGATTCTTTCCAGTGAACTTTCTGATCCACGCCGGGAGCTTCACGGAACCGATATCCCCGCACTGTCTGTGGTGCGTGCATCCTTCGGAGATGAGGACTTTATCCCCGTCTTCGAGCTTGGCAAGCATGGCAGCCCCTTCGACAAGCGTGTTCAGCTCTCCTTTATACCGTGCCATGAGGATGGAGAAGGAGGTCAGCATCACGCCGTGTGGGACATCCTTCGCCACTTTTCCGAACGCCTGCGAGTCAGTAATGACCAGCTTCGGCGGTTTTGCAAGAGCGGCAAGGGTGTTTTTCAGTTCCGTATCCTGACAGCAGACTGCGGTGCAGTGACAGTCGAGCAGTTCGCGGAGCACCATCTGCTGCGGGAGGATGATTCTTCCCTTCGGAGCGGCTTCGTCAATCGGCATCACGAGAACAACCGTGTCGCCTTCCTGCACCAGATCGGCGAGAATGAATTTCTTCGTCTGCACCGACGAGCCGATTTTCCCGAGCAGTTCTTTCAGTTCATGAATACCCGTACCGGTTTTCGCGCTGACAGTGATGATCCGTTCACCTTCCGCGGGCACGGCATCGGTCAGATCAGCTTTGGAATACACGGTCACATACGGAAGTTTTCTCTCGTCGAACAGAGCGATCATCGCTTCTTCGTCTGCCGTAATGCCGACTGCCGCATCCACGACCAACACGGCGATATCGGTTTGGGCAAGGATCTGCTTTGTCTTCTTCACGCGAAGTTCGCCGAGCGCGCCTTCATCATCAAAACCGGGCGTGTCGATGATCATCACGGGACCGATCGGCAAAAGCTCCATGGCTTTTTTCACGGGGTCGGTCGTTGTACCCTTGACATCGGAGACTACCGACAGTTCCTGCCCTGTAACCGCGTTGACAAGCGAAGATTTTCCTGCGTTCCGTCTGCCGAAAAAGGCGATGTGCAGCCGTTCGCCCGAGGATGTGGTGTTCAGTGACATGATTTTCTCCTCCAAATCCCTTCCAATTATCAGAATCGGAAGTCTCTCCGGTTGGAATTTTTGATATCCTCAATGTTCTGTTCCGCAATCGCGCGGACTTTATCTTTCGGAATGCGCTTGAGTTCTTCTTCAATCATCTGATACCCGACTTCCTTTGTGGCATCGGATGCGTAGTCCACGAGGTATTCCGTGAGCGTCATCAGCGCGTTCGGATGGCAGCAGTTGAGAATCTGTCCGGTTTTGCACAGGCTCATGAAGCGGTCGCCGGTTCTGCCTTCACGGTAGCAGGCTGTGCAGAAGGACGGAATATGTCCGTTTTCCATCAGCCAGCGAACAACTTCGTCGAGCGAGCGCTGGTCGGAAACGTCGAACTGCTCGGTATCGTGCGGGCGTTCATCGGGAGAGTATCCCGCATATCCGCCGACGGAAGTTCTCGATCCGCCGCTGACCTGCGATACGCCAAGGTGAAGGAGTCTGGAGCGGACAGCTTCGGTTTCGCGGGTAGAGATGATGATGCCGGTATACGGAACTGCAAGACGGATGCACGCCGTGATTTTTGCGAAGGTATCCTCGTCAATGCCGTTGTCGAACTGATCGGGGTCGATGTCGTCCGCTCTCTTGAGTCTGGGAACGCTGATGGTATGCGGACCGACGCCGTGCACAGCTTCCAGATGTTCCGCGTGCATGATCAGTCCGGCGAATTCGTATTTGTATAGTTCCAGTCCGAACAGAACACCCAGTCCGACGTCGTCAATGCCGCCTTCCATCGCGCGGTCCATCGCTTCGGTGTGGTATGCGTAATTATGCTTGGGTCCGGTCGGATGGAGCTGTTCGTAGCTTTCCTTATGGTAGGTTTCCTGGAAGAGGATGTAGGTACCGATGCCCGCTTCCTTGAGTTTCCGATAATTTTCCACCGTGGTAGCGGCAATATTGACGTTCACGCGGCGGATATCACCGTTCTTGTGGTGGACGGAATAGATCGTTTTGATGCATTCGAGGATGTATTCAATGGGATTGTTGACCGGGTCTTCGCCGGCTTCGATTGCCAGACGCTTGTGACCCATATCCTGCAGAGCGATGACTTCTTTTCTGACTTCTTCCTGTGTGAGCTTCTTTCTCGGGATGGTTTTGTTCTTGAGATGGTACGGGCAGTAGACACAGCCGTTGACGCAGTAATTGGAGAGATAGAGCGGCGCAAAGATGACAATGCGGTTTCCGTAGAACGCCAGCTTGATTTCTTCTGCGATTTCGTAGATCTTCTGAATCTTTTCGGGAATATCACACGCCAGCAGAACGGACGCTTCGCGGTGCGTCAGACCTGCGCAGGTTGTACCGGTTTCCGTCTTTTTCGGACGTGCCTTTTCGAGAATCTCGTCGATGAGGGCTTCATTGTGCTTATTTGCTTCCGCATAAGCGATGGTGTCGAGGATTTCTCCGTCGTTGATGAATTCTTCCGCTTTGAGCGATTTGGGATTATAGATTGCCATATGCTGTCCTTTCTTGGGGGTCAGAATTTCTTCCCCTGCAGATGCTGTTTATTTTGGTTTATTTTTGTTTATTTCCGGATATAGTCCGCGCGGTCACCGCGTGCTGTCACGACTTCATATCCGATTTTCTCCATCCGCACGGCGAGACTGTCGCGGCATTCCGCAGCTTCGTCCCCGTCGGAGAGCTTGTTGTTATAGAGCTGGTACTTTTTCCGCACCGTTTTCGGCGAGAGGTTCGGCATGACGACGTTCGCGCCGGAGAGAATACCCTTTTCCCTGCCGTCCGGTGAAAGTGTGCCGAGTGCTGTTGTTGCGGGAAGCAGAACCGTCGGGCAGATCAGGCGGATGAGCGACAGCAGATAGCACGTCAGCTCCACGCTGCCCGCCGGATGGCTGCGGTATTCTGTCGATGCGTGCGGAATGAACGGACCGATGCCGCACATATCGGGCTGGAATGCTTCGATGAACTTTAGGTCTTCGGCAAGGCACGCGTTTGTCTGGTTCGGGGATCCGACCATGAATCCGCATCCGACCTGATAGCCGATTTCGCGCAGGTTACGAAGGCAGTTCATGCGGTTTTCAAACGACATTTCAGCCGGGTGCAGACTTTCGTAATGCGCGCGGTCAGCCGTTTCGTGGCGGAGCAGATAGCGGTCCGCACCGGCATGATAGAGTTTTTCATAACTTTCACGGCTCCGTTCCCCGAGAGAGAGCGTAATCGCCGTATCGGGGTATGTTTCTTTGATTGTATGCAGCAGCGGAACGAGGAATTCGTCGGAAAAGTGATTGTCCTCCCCGCCCTGCAGAACAAAGGTACGGAAGCCGAGTTCGTATCCCGCCTCACAGCAGGAGAGAATGTCGTCCGCCGTGAGTCGGTACCGTTCGCAGCTGCGGTTGCTCCGCCGGATGCCGCAGTAGTGACAGTCATTTTTGCAGTAGTTGCTGACTTCGATCAGACCGCGGATGTACACGTGATTAGAATAGTGCTCCCGCCGGATTCTGTCCGCTTTTTCTGCGGCGTACGCTGCGGCTTCGGGCGAATATTCGTCGATGAGGCATTCATATTCTTCCGCTGTCAGACTGCGGTTTTCTTCCAGCCGGTCAATCAGGCTGCGGATATCTTCAAATTTTTTCATACACAATTATTCTTCGCTGATTTTTGAGTACGCCGTTTTCACACTGACGCCGTCGAGCTTACCGATTTTTCCGGACACAGCGGCAATGACGGACATCGGTGCATCCATGGCGATACTGATGATATTGATCTTCTTGGCGCGGTACGGGATGCCCATTCTGCCGATGATGTACTGTCCGTATTCATGCAGAATCAGGTTCAGCGTCTGCGCCGACTCGCTGTTTTCCACGATGATGCTCATAACTGCCACGCGCGTTTCCATAGGCTTCCTCCGCACTTGATCCGCTTCGCAGATATACAAAAAATACCGTCCCGACAGATTCCCGAGAATCCGAAGGCACGGCAACAAAACCACATCATTGCGGCATTTTTTCATTTGTCCCGTACCTTTCCACGCAGAAAATCTTTGTCGTCAGGAACTATCTGAAGTATAGCATATCAGCCGGTGTTTGTAAAGAGGGAATTTTCAGTAAATTGAAAACATTTCTTGAAGATTTTCAGAATAAAAAAGGTCTGCCGCACACAGGAAAATTCCGTTATGCGGCAGTACAGGATATAAATTCAGTTTCAGATGGTTACTTCAGCGTGTGCTTCTGCGCTTCTGTAAATACCGTCGAGCATTCTCTGAACGGTAACTGCATCTTCGATGGGAGAAATGGGCGTCTTGCCTTCGTTCACGCATTCGATGAAATGACGGATTTCTTCCACGAAGTAGTTGTTATGCTGCACTTCGGGCTTGAGGTCGGTGAGATAACCGTTTTCGTCTTCCGTATAAATCGTAAGAGGCTCAAATGTGCATCCTGCCTTGGAGCCGAAAAGCTGGGTGGTCGCACATTCGGGACCGTTGATCGCCCATGCGATTTCAGCCATCATGGACTTACCGCCTTCAAAGCGGAAGAATACGGTTGCAGAGTCTTCGGTATCAAACACACCCTTGCCTTTTCCGAAGGGCTGCCATCTGGAAATACCCTTGGTCTGGAAATCGCCGATCCGGTAAGAAGTTTCAGCGGATACGGAAATCGGCTTCGGTCTGTCCATCAGATACCATGTACGGTCGATCGCATGAACGCCGATATCGAGAACGGGACCGCCGCCTGCGAGTTCCTTATCGGTGAACCATCCGCCGGGAGTACCTCTGCGGCGAACATACAGCGTCTTTGCGGCGTAAATTTCACCGAAAACGCCTTCTTCATACAGTTCACGAACCTTGATCTGTTCAGCACCGTAACGAGTAACAACAGCCAGCATGAACTGCACGCCCGCTTCTTTGACAGCCTTTTCAATTGCAAGACCCTGTTCAAGCGTTGCGGCAAGGGGCTTTTCACAGAGAACATTCTTCCCTGCCTTCGCTGCAGCAATACATACGGGAGCGTGTGCCGCTGTCCATGTGCAGACATCAATATAATCGACATCTTCGTTTGCAAGCAGATCTTCAACGGATGCATAGTAGTGCGGAATACCAAATTTTTCAGCTGCTGCCTGTGCTCTTTCGGGAACGATATCAGCAATTGCAACCACTTCTGCAAGGTCGGTAAGATTTCTGTATGCAGGAAGGTGCGCACTTGTAGCAATATTACCCGCACCGACAATACCGACTCTCAGTTTCTTTGCCATAATTTTTTCCTTTCTCCGACTATAGCGGATCAATCAAACACTGAATCATCATGCACGGCTTCTCCATACATGATATATTGGTTTTATCATATCACATTCTCCCGATAAAATCAAGAAAAAAACGCATATTTATCCCTTTTTATCTTTAATTTTCTTGACATCCGCCGTTGATCATCTTATAATGAAAGCAAAAATACATTACTCAGGAGAATACCATGACATACCAGAGAATTCCGCTTTCCTCGAGCGTATATCCCGAAAAAGACAATGTATATCTGGAAGCATATGTTCCCGACAAGCTCCCGCACTGTATACGTCCCGCGATTCTCGTTATTCCCGGCGGCGGTTACGGATGTGTCTGCTCCGACCGTGAAGGAGAACCGATTGCCCTCGCCTTCATTGCACAGGGCTATGCCGCTTTTGTTCTGCACTATTCCGTTGCACGCAGCCGTGTCTATCCCGCACAGCTCTGTGAAGCGTCCCTTGCCATGGCGCATATCCGCACGCACGCGGACGCATACGGTATCGACCCGGGCAAAGTTTTTGTCACCGGTTTTTCCGCCGGCGGACATCTGGCAGGATCGCTCGGTATTTTCTGGCACCGTCAGGAAGTCTATGACGCGACAGGTCTCGAATACGGGATCAACCGCCCGGACGGCATGATGCTCGCGTATCCTGTTGTCTCCTCGGACTGCGTATTCAGTCACTCCGGCTCTTTCAAAAATCTGCTGGGAACGGATGAACCGACGGAAGAACAACTGGAATATGTGAGCCTTGAAAAGCACGTAGACGAGCATTCCGCATCGCTGTACATCATGCATACATCGAACGATGCGGTTGTTCCGGTGAAAAACGCGCTTGTTCTCGCAGAAGCCTATGCAAAAGCCGGACGCACCTTTGAGCTGCATATTTATCCCGATGCCCCCCACGGCGCTGCTCTCGGCAATCACATCACCTGGAGCGGCAACCCGAAATTCGACAATGCCGCCATTGCCAAGTGGATTGAAAATGCTGCATTCTGGGCGCAGTCACTGAGCGAATAATGTAAATATTTTATGAACCAAACCAGCAAAGTTCCCCTTTCCCTTGACGATTCCCTTCCCTTTTGTTATAATAAGAGAAATATCAACGGAAAACTCCAAGGAGAATCCACATGGAATGCGATAACGACGGGGACGATCCCGCGGCGAATCCCATCGGCCTGTTTCTTTATACACAATTACAAAACAAATATCGGCATATCTGCACGCTATCGTGACAGGTATGCCTTTTTGTGTCTGTTTTTCGTTTGATTTTACATAATTATTCATAAAGGAGCACTTATCCCCATGCCCGGCGACAGTATACCGACTCTGATAGCGATGCTTGTCTGCATCATCATGTCCGCTTATTTTTCCGCAACGGAGACTTCATTTTCTTCCCTCAACAAAACCCGCGTAAAAACCTATGCCGAAAAAGGTGACCGCCGCGCGGAGCTTGTCCTCAATCTTTCGGAGCATTACGACAAGCTCATCTCCACAATTTTGATCGGCAACAACATTGTCAACATTCTTCTCACCTCTCTCGGCACTGTGCTGTTCATCAATCTGCTCGGCGATATCGGTGCGACGGTTTCAACGATTGTGATCACCGTACTGGTTCTCATCTTCGGCGAAATCTCCCCGAAAAGCATTGCGAAAGACTGCCCCGAAAAATTCGCCATGTTTTCCGCTCCCCTCCTGCGCGGATTCATCTGGATTCTCACCCCTCTGAACTTCATTTTCTCCGGATGGAAGCTGCTTCTCAACAAAATCTTCAAGCTCGGGAAAAATGACGGTATTTCGCAGGAAGAGCTTTTGATGATCGTGGACGAAGTTGCGGAAGAAGGCACCATTGACGATGAAGACAGCACGCTGATCCGCAACGCCATTGAATTCAACGACCGCAAAGCCGAGGATATTCTCACGCACCGTCTCGATCTGGAGGCATATCCTGCGGATGTAACCAAAGAAAAGCTCGCCATGGGCTTCACAGAAACGCGCTTCTCCCGTCTTTTGATCTACGAAGATACCATTGACAATATCATCGGCGTGGTGCATCAGAAAGATTTCTATGTCGGCGGGGGCATCACGGAAAAATCTGTTGCGGACATCATGACGCCTCCGTTGTTCATCCACCGCGGTGAAAAAATCAAGGATCTGCTTGGGCTTCTGCAGCGTGAAAAATCACATATTGCGGTTGTTCTCGACGGCTATGGCGGCACGCTCGGCATTGTTACAATGGAAGACATTCTCGAAGAGCTTGTCGGCGATATCTGGGACGAGCACGACGAAGTGGAAATCGACTTCCATCAGACCGGAGAAAACACCTACCGTGTCAGCGGCGGCGTGAATTTCGAGGAATTCTGCAAGTTCTTTGAAATCACTGCGGAAACCGACAGCGTCACCCTCGCCGGCTGGATTATGGAGCAAATCGGTCAGCTTCCCGATCACGGCGATGCGTTTGAATATGAAAATCTTGCCATTACCGTAACCGAAACAGACGGACGCCGTGTGTCCTATGTGGAAGTCATCCGTTCTCCTGAAGAAAACGAGGATGACGAAAAGACAAAGAAAGACGCAAAGGAATCCAAAGAAGCGAAGGAATCCAAGAATCCGAAAAAGGAATCCTCCGCCAAGGACAAAAGTTCAGCCAAATAAACGAAAAGGAGCTGTTTCCCGCCGAATGCAGGCAGGAGACAGTTCCTTTTTTCATCAATATTCGTACTGCGAAATGATGCCGAGGTATTCTTCCAGACACTTTCCGCTTTCGGAGACGAGTCTTGCCGTTTCCTTGCCGAGATAACGGATATGCCACGGTTCGTACATATAGCCGGTAATCTCTTCCTTATCTGCAGGATAGCGGATAATAAAGCCGTATTCCACGCAGTGTTCAGCCAGCCAGATGCCTTCCTTGGTTTCACCGAAATTCTGTTCCAGAGAATTGAGGTCGAACGCAAGTCCGGTCTGGTGCTCACTGTGTCCGGGGCGCGCCGAATAACGGTCTGCCTCCAGTTTTCCCTCCCGGCTGACGTAGGTATTGTACAGCATTTTCTGCGTCTCAAACGCACGGTAGCCCGATTTGAGCCACAGGTTGATGTCGTCCTCCGCTGCCGCCGCGATGAGTTCATCGAGAGCCGCTTTCGCATCGGGATCCACACCGGGATCATAGCTCGGCGGAAGTCCGTAAGTCTTGTTGGCAACGAGAATGCCTTCGATATAGGTCACTTCCGATGCGTAGCTTGCCGCATAAACCGTCACGGGAATCTCCGCTGTCAGCTCCGGTCTTGCTCCTGCCGCTACGGTAACGGTGCACGTTCCGGGAGAGATGCCGAGAATGCGTCCGTATGCATCCACCGTCGCTATGTTGGGATCGGAAGTCGCCCAGATTTCGGATTTATCCTGCGCCGCTGTCGGATGCATGGTTACCCACGGCATATCGGACAGTCCGACCGTGATTTCCACCTGACTGCGGTCAAGGTCGATTGCAAACACGATTCCGTCTCCGCGGTCCGGCAGACTGACGGAAATATTCTCGCCCGGTGCGGAGGTTTCGATTACCTCGGGTTCGGGGATTTCCGTCTCCGGTTCTTCGGATTCGGGTTCGGTTTCAGGTGCTTCTGTTTCGGGCGGAAGGCTTTCTTTTGTTTCAGGCGTTTCTTCCGTTTCGGGAGCGGTACTTTCGCTCTGCGGAGCATCCGTTTCCTGTGTGGGGGTACGTTCGCTCTCCGGCTTCTCATCCGTCGCCTCGCGCATACATCCGCCCATCAGCAGTACCGTGCACAGAAGCATAACGGTAATTTTTTTCAGTTTCATCATATTTTATCCTGTCTTTATTTCTGTTTTTCTCCGTAAAGATTCACACCGTCCCATTCTCCGCCGATACAGTCTTCTTCATACAGGACGGTGAACTTTCCGTCTTCAAAGCGGAACGCGGTTGTCTTTTCCTCGTACCAGATATTCTCCTCAGAAGCAAGATGACTGATCACATCCGCGAGTTTCGGTGTATTTTCGGGTGTATGGGATCCGAAATAGCTGTTGGGCATGAGCGCATAATCCGCGTCAATCCATGCGTAAAGTGTGGTCAGATAATTGAAGCAGTGGTGCGCAATCTGCACGACATCCGCTTTCCAGTGTTCCGGGGATGTCACCTTTGTCATCAGGCGTTCGAGTTCCACATTCGTATCTCCGAGCCACATAACAGTACCACCGTCCGTGGTCATTTTCAGTATGGTGGATGTGCAGTTGAAGTCGCGCATCGGGAACTTCGTCGGATCCTCTGCGCAAACGGCATCTTCGTGGGTATACAGGACTTCAAACTGTGTCTTGGCAAGCGTGATTGTCTGTCCCGTATGGAGTTTTAAAAGCATCGTATCGGGGGAAAGTTCCCGCATGGCTTCCTTGAACACGAAGATATCGGGATCATAGCCCTGCGGTCTGGTCTGATAGGACGGAAGGTTCATCATCAGGCGTTCAATCACAAACTGACCGGGGTATTTTCTCAGAAGTCTCGGGCAGGCTGCCATGTGGTCGCCGTGCGCGTGGGTGATATACCATGCCGCGATATGCACCGGTTCTCCTTCCGATGTACCGGACAGTCTGCGCATAAACGCCGCCAGCCCTGCGACAGCTTCTTCCGTACACTGATACCGGTGCCCGCCGTCCATGACAAACAGCTTGCCGTCCGCGAGTCTGACGATATAGAGCATCCCGCAGTTGACGGTCTTATCGGTGACATTGTTGTTCGGGTCGTAGTACAGCGCATACTGCACAATCTGAGCGGGTTCATCTTCTTCGCAGCAATACGAAAATGTATGCAGTGATACGCCGGCACGGTCTTCGATCAGGCGTACTTCCCCGGATTGCTTTGTGAAAATGACATAAATCCGCACGCCGTCCTTTTCAAGCTGGGACGCACGGACTGCACTGCTTTCATGAGTATAGGTAAGAGAAAATCCGTTGTCCGTACATTTTGCGATGTAGTCCGTATATGCTTCGGCATCTGTGCCGGTGATCAGCTGCATCGGGCAGTCTTCGGGTGTATTCCGTTCGCGGTCGTCAGCAGTCATGCCGCCGCAGTTATAGAGTCCGGGCGCTGCCGTTCCTTGCGTATAGGCAGGTACAAGGGGAGAAAAAGCAAGTTCGTTCATCATCATCCTCCGGTCTGTCTGTTCTTTCATAATACTCCATTTCAGAGGGAAATGCAAGACAATATTGTAAATTCAATCCGACCGTCCTCAGTCCGCGTCATCCTCAAGAAGCGCAATCTGTTCGTTCGGCACCGTATCCTTTTCCTCCCGGCGCGGGAACGGAATGCCGAGGTGCTCATATCCCTGCTGTGTGACCATGCGTCCGCGGAGAGTCCGTGCGAGGAAACCGATCTGCAGAAGATACGGTTCGCACACATCCTCCAGTGTGACGGCTTCTTCACCGATCGTCGCAGCAAGAGCTTCCAGACCGACAGGACCGCCGCCGTAATAACGGATGATGGTTTCCAGCATTCTGCGGTCAGTATTGTCCAGACCCAGCTCGTCAATTTCCAGCATCCGCAAAGCATTCTGCGCGATTTCCAGCGTGATTCTGCCGTCCCCCTTTACCTGTGCGTAGTCGCGGACACGCTTGAGCAGACGGTTGGCGATACGGGGCGTTCCGCGCGAACGGGAAGCAATTTCAATCGCCGCATCGTCGTCAATCGGCACATCCAGAATGGAGGCGGAGCGGCGGATGATATCAGAAAGTTCCTCCGGCGTATACAGCTCCAGCCGCATCTGCACGCCGAAACGGTCGCGTAGCGGTTTTGACAGCTGACCCGCGCGGGTGGTTGCGCCGATCAGGGTAAAATGGGCAAGGGACAGGTGGATACTGCGTGTTGCGGGACCTTTTCCGAGAATGAAATCCACGGCGAAGTCTTCCATCGCGGGATACAGGATTTCTTCGATAGCACGCGAAATGCGGTGAATTTCGTCGATGAAGAGCACGTCCCCCTCGCCGAGATTCGTGAGCAGTGCCACCAGATCCCCTTTTTTCTCAATCGCGGGGCCGGAAGTGATATGCAGATTCACGCCCATCTCCGCTGCGAGAATCGCCGAAAGCGTTGTTTTGCCGAGTCCGGGGGGGCCGTAGAGCAGGACATGATCCATGCATTCCCCGCGCAGTTTCGCCGCTTCCAGGAGAATTCTCAGGTTTTCCTTTGCCTTCTCCTGCCCGATATATTCATCCAGCGTATGCGGCCGGAGCGAGGTTTCGTTTTCCTGATCTTCCTCCTGCATATACGAGGAGGACATGATCCGGTTTTCAAAGTCAAATTCGTTTCCGTTCATAGATAACTCCGTTTTTTTATCGGTTCTTCATCAGCACGGCGAGCGCGGATTTGATCAGTTCCTCCACGTCCGCGTTCATGTCCAGATGCTTCATGGCAGCGGCAATTTCGGAACGGGAATATCCGAGCACCGTCAATGCGTCGCGCACATCCGCCAGCTTGTCCGTCTGCATGGACGCCGCGGAAGACGAAGGCAGGGATACTTCGCCCGGTTCGGAAAGGGAGGCGAAATACGGAAACGCCTTCGGAATTTTATCTTTCAGTTCGAGAGCCACACGCGCCGCTGTCTTTGCGCCGATACCGGGTGCACGGGAAATGGATTTGGTATCGCCCGCCGCAACCGCCGAAGCCAGTCCGCGCGGTGTAAAGAGCGACAGAATCGCCATTCCTGCCTTCGGTCCGATGCCGGACACGGAAATAAGCAGACGGAACATATTGAGTTCCTCGCGGGTATGGAAGCCGAACAGCTCCACCGCGTCCTCGCGCACTGCCATATGGGTGTAAATCCGCACGGGGTCGGTCAGGAGGGATGTGCCGTCCGGCGTGTGCTTCGGTGTGGGCAGATGCGAAAGTGTATTCGCTGTTACTGTCACATGGTACCCGACGCCGCAGCATTCAAGTATAATCGAACACGAAGCTGTGTCCGTTTCAAAAATCTGTCCGTATAAAGTTTCAATCATGGTCAGTTTCCTCGTTATCGGAAAATTGTTCGTCCATTCTGTCCGGTTCTTGAACGTAAGTCTTTACGTCCGCCTTTTCCCTTTCGGGATAAACATCCGCATCGGGAATGATCGCATCATCTTCCCATACGAATACCGCATACGGAAGGGGATGTTTTTTTCTGTAAATATGTTCGATGACACAGGCGGCAATGAAAACCACCAGTCCGGCTGCCGTGAGAATCAAACCGTATCGCACACAGTCCGGTTTGTATGTGAAGGTCAGCTCATGTTCCCCCGGCGCAGCAGAAAACGCAAGGAAGGTTTCATTCAGCACCGCTGTTGTCTCGGCAGTCTGTCCGTCCACACGCACTTCCCATCCTTCGTCATAAGGGATGGTTGTAAAGATGACGCTGTCGCCTTCCGGAACCGTAATCGTACCGTACAGATGATCGTCACGGTCGGAATGCGAGTCCATTGTGCCGTCGCGGAGCAGTTCCATAGCGGCAAGGAATGCGTCTTCATCAAACGACCAGAAGTACGAACATCCGGAGCGGATGTAAATTTCCTCTTCTTCCAGATACAGCGATACAGTGATCTCCTCGCCTTCTTCAAAGCGTCCGAGTTCGCGCAGAGAGAAATCCTGACCGTCAAAATAGTCTCCGAGGCTTTCGCCGTTGCATTTCAGCTTTGCATCCCGCGGATACTTCGACGGGAAATAGGCAAAAATCCGGTTTTCGTTTTCCGCTTCAAATGTCCATGTCAGCTTCGGCGTCAGCGTACCGTCATCTTCATAGCCGCGGTGTCCGGTGACAAACAGCATTTCCACGCCCTGTTCTTCGGTTTTATCCACGGAAATGCGTTCCCAGACTTCAATCTCCTCGCCGGTCATGGCAGAAAGGAGCTTATTCATATAATTGAAAGGATCGGTGTAGTTGTCCACGCCGTCCTCCTCTTCAGCGGGCTGGTCATATGCAAGAATTTTCTCGTTCACGGCGTACGCAATCGACAGGGCGGAAGGGTTTTCGTACACATCGAGCCTGCTGTCGGTTCCGCCGATTTTGTCATACATGGTCGTGATATACTCCGGTATGCCGCGGTCATCGGTCTCATCGGTGATGATATAGCGGATATCGAACAGCGCGTCGGTCACCGGAGTTGAGCCTGCGTACATGGACCAGTGCGACATGGAAGCATATCCGAACTGCTGCAACATAGCGACTGCCCGTGCGTTCAGCGTGGAGGTGGAATTGGACAGTCCGCGCAGATCGAGAGCAAAGTTGTCGTTTTTCTTTCGGTGCACCAGCTTCTCAGCGCGGAAGAATGCATCGCCCGGCTGGGCTTCTTTAATCACGTCCACCGCTTCGCTGTAGGTGTCGATCATCTGCCGGTAGGAATTGCGGTTGGAGTAGGACACATCATCGTCAAGCTGATAGAGGCACACCACGCCGTTCCCGACCGCTTCCGCGAGCACGATGCCGCAGAGAAGGAAGGACGCGCGCTTTCTGTGATCCGACTGCTGTGCTTCCCGTATCACGGACGGAAGAACAGCGGCGAGAAGAACGAAGCAGAGAATCCCCGCCCACACCGCCATGAAATCGGGCAGATTGTCGTATCCGATTTTTGCAAGGATCACAAGCAGCGCACACCAGAACACAGCCGATGCCAGAACGGTTTTTCTGCCGATTTCTGCGAGATGCCGGAACGCATCCGCTGCCATGATCACTTCCAGCCCTACAAACATATAGGCAAAGCGTGCATTGAGCCAGTTCGGGCGCTGCATCCCGTGCCAGATGATGTCCGCGATACTGAAGTTGAAGCTGACGATGAGAACGAGCATCATCACAGCCATGCCGACTTTTTTCCGTGTGGGAATTTTTTCGGCGAAGAAATACAGGGGAGCCAGAATCAGCGAAAGTGTTCCGCAGTAAATGAACGGCATTCCGGCAGGACGAACGGTGTCGTAGGAACCGAAGAAAGCCTTTGTCAAAAGATCGGCAAACTCAAACATCTGCTTGGGCGTATAGTTCGGTTCGCTGAATTCCAGTTTGCCGAACGACAGCGAATACACCGTCGGGAGAAGAATCACTGCCGAGATCATGATGGCAGTCAGGGAAGCTGCGCCGATGCACAGAAGCGATTTGAAAAAGTGCGCGTTTTCCGCATAGGGATTGCGTTCCCGCACAGACAGCATGAAATAGCGCACGAAAAACCAGATCAGAACGAACAGGCAGGTCATGTACCCGATGTAGAAATTCGAGAAAACGGCATAGACCAGCGCAAACACATAGAGTTTGAATTTCCGTTCCCGGATCAAAGCGTCGATCCCGCAGAGAAGAAGCGGAAACGCAATAACATTGTCGATCCACATGACGTTGTGCTGCATCACGACAACATAGGCACTCAGCGCATACATGGACGAAAACATCACCCGTGCGGCAGGAGAAAGCTCCCGCGTTTTGGTGAGAAAATATCCGAACGCCAGTCCGCAGCAGCCGGTTTTCAGCACGAGGATGAGGTACATGGCTTCGGTGATGTTTTCCTTCGGGAACAGCGCGACGAGAAGCGAAAAGGGGCTGGAGAGATAATAGGCAAAGATCCCCATAAATTCCCCGCCGAGCGCACGTTCAAAGGAATACAGAAGCGAACCGTCCCCGGTGAGAATATCGCGCAGCTGCTCAAAATAGTAGATATACTGCGCGTTGAGGTCGAGAACAAGGACTGAGTTCTTCCCCGCCGGCCAGACCATCAGACAGCAGTAGATGAGAATCATGGCAAAAAACGGCGCGGCAAAGCACCAGAACAGCGCTTTCGCATCGGGACTCCATCTGCGGCGTGCTGGCATATCGTTTATTTCGGTACAGCACCGTTCGGTTTCTGCGGTAAGGTCGTTATGCATGGTCTTCGTTGTCCGTATGATGAATCTTTTTGATTGCCCGTTCGAGTTTTTCACGCGGCAGGGTCATATCGCGTCCGCATCCGTCACAGACAATCCGGATATCGCTGCCGGTACGCAGAACCGTGAAAACTGCTGTTCCGCACGGGTGCTTTTTTTTCAGTTCGAGCCGGTCGCCGACACTGATTTTCGGAATATTCATCACGCACTCCTCCGGAATATGAAAATAGTTACATTTATTATAACACGGACAGCGTGTTTTGTAAAGGCATCGGCACAAGAAATAAACAGATGTTTCATCTGCTCTGAAAAATGAAAACCGTGCAGAAGAGAGTCCGCACGGTCTTAATTCATGTTTTTTTGAGGATTTTCCGGATACTGTCGCAGCAGAGACAATACCGAAGGCTCAGTTCCGGGACAGTTGCGCCGTTTTCGTACTCCTGACGGATAACGCGGTTGCGTCTATCCAGTTCAGCCCGCGCACCTGTCTGCCCGCCCCATGCGGCTCTGCCTGCGGAACGGGGAATATAAATGGCTTCTCCTTCGATATACTTTCTGATCTGTGCAACCAGTTCTTCGGGAAGAACATCCTGTGCATTGATATAGCTGATTTTGTACCACCTTTCATAGCAGGACAATGACGTCACGCAGGATAAGCCCGGGCTGTAAAGTCCGAGCATAAATCCTGTCTGTTGATGGGTGGTATACGCGCCGATTTTGGGCTGATCGGTCAGCGTACAGCCACCTCCATAGCGTTCAGAATCATCTTCATATTACCTCCTTTTCTTTGAGGATTCGGTACCGGTTACCGTGCTTTTATTATACACGCTTTTGCCGCGGATTGCAAGGGAAAGAACGGGTAGAATCATTCTTTCGCGTCCGCGTTCTCATTCCGCCGTGCTGTCGAGAAAGGCTTTGATTTTCTTCATATCGCGCAGCATATCCTCTTTTTTGGACGCATCGCGCAATAGGGCGGCGGGATGGTACACGGCAGTCATCGCAAACGCGCCTTTTTTCACGATGGTGCCGTGTTCCCGTGTGATTTTATAATCCGGTTTGATCAGCCGCATGGCGGAAATTCTGCCGAGACAGACGATGATTTTCGGGCGGATCAGCCGCACCTGCTCACGCAGAAATCCGATGCACGCATCTCCTTCCTCCGGAAGAGGATCGCGGTTGTTCGGCGGACGGCATTTTAAGATATTGGCGATATAGACCTCTTCCCGCTCCAGTCCGACTGCGGTGAGGTATTTATCGAGAAGCTGTCCCGCCGCGCCGACAAAAGGTATACCGGTTGCATCTTCCCTTTCACCGGGCGCTTCTCCGACAAACATCAGCGCGGCTTCCCGGTTTCCCGTCCCGAAAACGAGGTTGGTTCTTGTCCGGTGCAGCGGACACGCTGTACAGGATGCGCACATCTGATAAAGTTCGTTCCAATCCATTTTTTCCTGCCTTTCTCCTGTTCCGAAAAAATCCTGACATCTGTCCTTGACTTCCCCATACCGGAATGCTATAATACTTTCAAAACAGCATCTTTTCTTAATTATATAGAAAATCAAAGGCGGAGTCAAGAATGAAAAACAAAATCTTCGTTGCAGGCAACATTATCGTGGATTTTCTTTATCCGATCACGGGTTATCCGGAACGCGGACAGCTTACAACCATAACGGATATCGGCAAGTCCGTAGGCGGGGCAGTCTGCAATACAGGCATCGACCTGAAAAAACTGCTTCCCGGCACGGAAGTCGCGGCACTCGGGATTGTCGGAAACGATGACAGCGGTGACTATGCGGTGAATATGATGTCGGCATCGGGCATCGACTGTTCCCTCGTAAAACGCGAAGGCGCGACTTCTTTTACAGCGGTTATGAGTGATGAACACTCCCGGGAACGGACATTCTTCCAGTATCGCGGAGCCAATGCACTCTTCTCGGAAAACAGTTTTGACTGGGATGACATCGACGGCAGTATTCTGCACGCGGCATACATTCTGCTTCTGGATGCACTGGATGAAGAAGATGCAGAATACGGTACAAAGATGGCTCGTCTGCTGGCACACGCAAAGGAACGGGGAATCCGCACATCCATTGACGTTGTCAGCGAAGCAGGCGAACGTTTCACAAAGCTGGTTCCTCCCGCGCTCCGGTATACGGACATCTGCTGCATCAACGAAATCGAAGCGAGCCGGACAACAGGCATTGCCATCCGTGACGGAGACGGAAATCTGATTTACCGAAACATCAAACCCCTCCTGCGCGCGCTCTTCGGTCTGGGTGTCGGCGAATGGGCAATCATCCATTGTCCCGAAGGCGGTTTCGGCATGGACAAGGACGGCAGGTTTGCACAGTGCGGGCAGATTCGCACACCGGAGGGTTTTATAAAAGGGAAAGTCGGTGCGGGCGACGCCTTCTGTGCAGGGGTTCTCGCGGCAGCACACCTCGGCCGATCCCTGGACTATGCGATGCTCCTCGGCAATGCGGCGGCAACCCAGTCCCTCGCCGAACCCGGAGCAACCGAAGCCATGCGGACTGTCGAAGAAGTGATGGCAATGGCGGAAGAATTCGGCATCACTCCCCTGCCCGAGGCGGAGTGACTGCACAGGGAGTGCTGCCCTGTACACCAAGGATACGCGAAAAATGCGAACTGTAATCCTGTTTATTCATTTTGCTGAGGTGTTATTATGGCAAAAACTGCTGTTATTATCGGAGCGGGCAATATCGGACGCGGCTTTATCGGTCAGATCATGTCTGAAGGCGGGTATCATCTCTGTTATATAGATGTGATGGAAGCAGCCGTGAACGTATTGAACGAACGCGGTGAATATCCGCTTGAAATCGTTTATTCAGGCGGCTCTGACAAAAAAATCATCCGAAATGTTTCCGCTGTAAACGGGAATGATCACGAAGCGGCAGCCCGTGCCATTGCGGATGCAGACATATGTGTTACCTGTGTCGGTGCGAAGGCTGTCAAATACATTATTCCAAATTTCGCAGCGGGTGTGAAACTGCGTTATGCGGAGAAGAAGGGGCCAATCAATCTCCTGATCTGCGAAAACCTCATGGATGCGGATAAGTACATCCGCTCTCTGCTAGAAGAAGTCCTGACTGCGGACGAACTTGCATCGGTCGGACTGGTGGAAACCTCTGTCGGACGAATGGTTCCTCTGCCGGACAAAGCTCTTCTGAAAAAAGATCCGCTTCTTGTCCGGGCGGAGGCGTATCCGGTGCTCCCCTGCGATCGCGCTGCATTCAAGGGGGAAATCCCGGCAATTGCGAATCTCATACCGATTTCCCCGTTCCGCTTCATTATCGAACGAAAGCTGTATGTACACAACATGGGACACGCGGTATGTGCATATCTCGGTATGCTCAAGGGATACACCTACATCTGCGAGGCGATTGCGGATCCCGAAATCCGTGTGATTGTCCGCGAAGCAATGACGGAATCGGTCTGCGCGCTGTCTGCACGGTACAATCAGTCTCTCTCCGGTCTGATCGGACATACGAATGACCTCATCCGACGTTTCGGCAACACAGCGCTCGGAGATACCTGTGAACGGGTCGGTGCGGATATTCCGCGCAAGCTGGCAAAAACAGATCGTCTGAGCGGTGCGTCCCTCTCTGTTCTTGAAGCGGGCGGACACCCGGTATATACAGCTCTCGGTGCGGCGGCTGCGCTGATCAGGTACGAACCGGAAAATGCTGCAGAAGCGTTTGATAGGATGACAGGTGTAACAGACGGCGAATACCGAGAAACTGCGCTGGCACTGTATGCGATGCTGAAAAACGGCGCTTCTCTTTCCGATGTCATTGCTGCTGCGGATGCACGGCTGGCTGCGCTTACCGGTATCATCATGTAAATGAAAAAATACCGTTTCTCTCACCGGGATTCCGATGGGGAAACGGTATTTCTCGTTGAAAGGCTTATTTTGCCTTCGGATATTCGTTGCAGAGGAGATATGTCGGTGCTTCGTCTTCTTCAATGGCAGCAAATCTGCCGCAGGGCTCGCAGAAGCGATTATCGTTTGCATCATCGTTGCACATGGATACTTCACCGACAACAGCGGTACCGCCGTCCGCCCAGAAGCTGTGGTAGAGATATCGCTGCATGGTGATGGACGCGCCGGGCTTGATTCTGACGATGGAGCCTGCCGGAACTGTGGTTGTTATCCCGTCCATGGTTACGGGAACATCCTCCTGCGACAGTTCTTCGTTTTCGTCCGCCATATAAACCTTTACAAGCAGGTCAGCACCTCCGCGATTGATGATGTCTTCCATCTTGTTCCAGTGGAAGTGCATCGGTGTCACCTGTCCGTCACGCACCATCATGATTTTTTCCGCATATGTTTTCGATTGCGGATTGCCGAATTCACCGTTGCGCAGACAGACAAGCTGCAGACCTACATTGAAGAAGTCGCCGGAACCGAAGTCGGTGATATCCCAGCCGAGCATCCGGTCGCGGATTTCGTCGTATTCATGTCCGAGATCAGCCCATTCTTCCGCTTTGATGTCACAGAACGGAGGGAGCTTGAAGCAGATTGCGTCCAGTGCTTCACGGAATTCTTTCAGGTAGCGGTTGATTTCCGATCGTTTCATAATCTGATCTTCTCCTGCGTGAAATTAATAATCGATGACAACCATAGCGTGCAGATCGAGCTTTTCAAGCGTATAGGAAACCGTTCCGTTTTCGTATGTATAAGCCAGATCCTTCATTTCCGGTGCAAGGTAGACGCGCTTCGGTGACTTGTCCGTCTTCACACTGACGGAGACATTGTACAGCGGAATGATATCCTCGATGATTTCGATGCCTTTGCCTCTGCGGACCGGTGAAGCGTACAGAACATGGTTGACCAGACGGTTTTCGCCCTTCTGATCCATGAGCGTCACCACACCCTGCGCGGGCAGATCGGTACGAAGTGTCTTCGCTTCGCCGAGGAGCACGTCGATCACATGGGTAAGGATGCGTTTGGTATAGATATTGCCCATCTGCGCATACTCGGAGAAGAGGTCCGCGGCAATGTACGCACCGTCTTTGCCGAGTACCGCTGCGGGATACGATGCAGACTTGTCGTTCGGGGTATGTCTGTGCGAGGAGAATGCGAAGGTGGAACGGTTGAAGTAGGGATTTTCGCGGTTCAGGAGCACTTCTGCGCCATCCTTTGCGGTGATATCGTACGACTGCGCGTAAATGACATAAGCGGAGTTTCCGAGACAGTCCAGTTCAAACTGCGGACGGACATATGCCGGTCTGTATGCGCAGGCGCCGACAAAGTCACAGCCGAAATCGAATGCAAAACCGCCGCCAATGGTCAGTGCGCTTTCGCCGGCAGCGAGAATCTTTCCGCCCTTTTTGGTGAATGCACGGATTTTTGCGGTCAGTGCCTCGTCCAGACGGATGCGGTCGGGAAGAATGAGCAGCTTATATTTGTCGAGCGGTTCCTGTGTGTCGATCACATCAAAGAGATACTTGCCTTCAAGCATGATGCGCACCGCACCCGCATCGGAATCCGCGCCGCCGTGATGGGGGATGTTTCCTTCTGCGTAATAGTTTGCAATCGCTTCTTCGGACAGAATGGCGATATCCGCAACGGAGGTTACATCATCGAGCCACGGTTCCTTTGATTCCACTTCGGCATATGCCGCGCCGATGAGATCGTAAGTCGCTTCTTCCATATATCCGTCGGGATGCATTTGGTCGCCGACTGAGCATTTCGCGCCGTTTGCCACGCAGAGTGCTTCTTCGTAGCGGAGTGCGTTCGGATGTTTGAAGCCGCCGAATTCGCCCCAGGAGGTATGGAATTTACCGGTCATGCCGAGGAACTGCTTGCCGAGCGTTCTGGAATATGCGGCGGACAGCGGGAAGTGGTCGTATCCCCAGCCGCCGGTCGGGAGGGATTCCAGTTCCAGATGGGTGTCAACATCGGCGAGGTCGCGTCTGCCTCTGCGGATATGACCGCTGTTGTGGAAAACGGGCAGTCCGGGCTTGATTGCATCCACAGCTTCACGGACTCTGCGGCAGTAGTTTGCGTAGATGCGTTCGCCGAGTTCGCGTACATTATCGTCGTTATAGGGATCCTTGCCTTCGTCGAGCAGGGTCTTCACGCAGTTCTGGCACCAGCAGGTACGCACACCGACAATATCGAGGAAAATACCGTCGCAGTCATAGGTACGCACGACTTCTTCGATCTGCGCGATCAGGTAGTCGAGATAAGGAGAGTTCATGCAGAATTCGTGGTATCCGGGATTTTCCCAGCTGATTCTGTCGTCCTTTCCTCTGCGGAGCCATTCAGGATGGCGTCGGGTCATTTTTTCGTCCAGTCCAGCAGAAAGGTATACGGGGGTCTTAACGCCGATTTCGTGCGCGGCTTCGATCTGTGCGCCGAGCAGGTCAAAGGAAAGTCCCGGGTGCATTTCATTCGCTTCCGACGGATGATATGCCCAGCCGTGGTGGCATTTTGAGAATACCGTAATGGAATTGACGTGCCCGCGTTTCAGAGCGGACTGGAACTGTTCCTTTGAGAAATTGGAACCGATGCCGTCGATTTTTTCACTGGTGTGAAAGTCGAGATGAATCTGTCTGAAATTCATAAGTTGTCTCCGTTCTTTTTGATGGCTTTTCCGCAGTCGTGCGGTGTGCCATGATTTCTGTTCTGATTTTAGCATACCGTTGGGTAAAAATCAAGTACATACCGTATTATTCCGCCGCCGGTCTTTTTTCCCCGAGCGCTGCAAGAAGATCCCCTGCATCCATCGTCTGATATACCCCGATTCGCGGCAGGGCAAACAGATCGCTCCCATGCGTCACCTGAGCAGTCCCGCGGTCACAGGTAACACTGACCCTGTATCCCGCCGCACGCAGAACTTCTTCCGTCCGTGCCGAATATGCGCCGTAGGGGTAGACAAACACCTGTGCAGTCATAGGAAACGCTCCCCCTGCAAACGCACGCATCCGGGCGATATCCTCCCGGAGTATTTCATCGGGAACGATGCATCCGTCCGCTCCGTGCAGATCGAATGTATGCGACACAATCTCTGTGCGGGGCACATACGCTTCTTCCAGAGAAAAATGTCCCTCGTCCCCTGCCATGCTGCCGATCACCGCTGCCGACACCGTCATCCCGAAGCTGTCCGCAAGAGGAACTGCAATCGCAAGTACCCCGGTATATCCGTCATCCGCAGTAATCAGAACGGGCTTCGGCGGAAGTTCTCCCTCTCCGTCCGCATAGGCAATCACATCGGCAAACGTCACGGATTCGTACCCGGCTTGATCAAGTGCGCAAAGGTGTTCCCGAAACCGCGATTCAGTCACGGCATATTCACCGCAGACGGCATCGTCGGGGACAAAATCGTGGTACATGAGAATGGGGACGGAAACGGCAGAAGCGGGAACGGCAAAGAAAAAGCCAGCGAGGACGGACGCGAACATACATTTTCGCAGAATGCCCTGATAAAAAGAAGGTTTCATAAACAGCTCCTTCGTTTTTCTGATGGCATTAGTCTGTCCCCGCTGACGGGATTTATTCGGCTGCTGTCTCCGTGACTTTTTCAAACCACGCCATGATTTCAGTCAGTTCTTGTGCCGACTGGATGCAGTGGATATTGTTTTCACGGGTGCGCAGTTCATATGTTTTGCCGTATTCGCTGAGTTTTTCTGCCATGCTGACAGCTTCCGCATAATCAACGAGCCAGTCATAGCGGCTGTGAATCAGCAGAACGGGAATATTGATTCTGTCGGCAAAATTCACGGCACTGCGGCGCGCGTATTCTTCCGGCAGTTCCTTGGCTGTTCCGCCGATCCGGTCGATCATCATCGCCTGAAGCGAAGGGCTGTATTCCGCCGTATGCACGAGGTCATACACACCGGATACGCACGCCACCGCACGGACGATTTCTTTTTTGTCCTCCAGCAGCGTCAGAAGGGACTGCATCGCACCGCGCGACTCGCCGAGCATATAGACCCGTTCCCGGTCGGCAAATCCGATGTTGTCCGCCAGATTGAGCCAGAATACGGAATCAGCAACATCCGCGCCGCAGAATTCGTCCTTGCCGTTTCCGGGAGGTGTTTCCCGGTAATTGGTTGCGATGACCGCACATCCCGTGCATTCGGCAAGAGAAGCGATTTTTTCCGCACTGCCCGCACCGGTTGTTCCGTAACCACCCCGGTGATAAAGGAGCAGCGGCGGCAGTTCTTCGCTTTCCGGCACGGCAATATATGCGCCGATCTGACAATCATCGACCGTATACAGAACCTGATACGTCCTGATGAAAGGATAAGCGGCAAGATAGATGGAATCCGCCTCTTGGATCCAGAGCACACCGTCCGCTCCGGTAAGATCCAACGGTGTTTCGTATACGGTTTCTTCTTCCCCTGCGGCTTCTGCTTCAGATGCGGAAGGATTATCGGCAGTCTCATCTGCGGACTCAGCCGCGCATGAAAGAAGCATACCCGACAGAAGCAGGAGCGCGGTGAGCATTCCGATGATTCTTTTCATTCCTCTGTTCCTCCGTTTTTCTTTCCGGAAACGTCTTCAATGACGCATTTCGCCCAGAAGCCGGACCGAAGCATGGGAATTCCGATGCAGAGTTTGATCACATCGGAAAACTGTATGATGAAATACACAGCTAAAACCGGCAGGGATGTGAAGCGGCACAGAACCAGCGAAAGCATGGCAGGAACCACCCACGTATATACGCAGTCAAACAGGAAGGTTACGCCCGTTTTTCCACCCGAACGGATGGTGAAGTAGATGACATGAATGAGCGCATGAATCGGCAGGGATGCGCCGGCAATCATCAGGCACCGCGACGCAAGAGCCTGCACCTCCGGCTCGACGTTGTACATCAGCGGAATAAACGGTGCCGCTGCGATAATGAGCAGTGCAATCAGGATATGGGATGCAAGGGTAATGAACAGGATTTTGTTGTCCGTATCAATCGCACCTTCGCGGTCCCCTGCACCGAGCTTCTGTCCGACCATGATCGAAACCACGGAACCCATGGCGAACATGATGACGCAGAAGAGGTTCCATGAGGTCACAGCAATGTTTGTCGCCGCGATGACAACCAGTCCCCTTGTCGAGTAGTTCTGGTTGATGAACGTCTGACCGAGCGACCAGAAGACTTCGTTGAGCATGAGCGGCGTGCCGGTTATGATAATTTTCTTCACCAGTCCCGCCGGAACGGACATACTGCGGTATGCGCCTTCGATGAAACGGAAGCGGTCTTTTTTCCGGTGTGACACGGTCACAACAATCACAAGTTCCACAAAACGCGACATCACCGTTGCAATCGCCGCGCCGGCTACGCCCAGCTTCGGAAATCCGAGTTTTCCGTAGATGAGCAGCCAGTTGAAAACAAGGTTGACGAGAATCGCCGCCACGCCCGCGTACATGGGCAGAGCCGTTTCGCCGGTTTCACGGAGTGTGCCCGCGTACACCTGAACAAGTGCAAAGGGGATCAGTCCGACCAGTGCGGGAACGAAATACCGTTTTGCTTCGCTGATTGTGACAGCGATTTCTTCGGATGTGTTGTTTTCGTTCTGCAGAAAGAGCATGACGAGGTCTTCTCCGAAGAAAGCGAATATGCCGACAGCCGCCGCGCCCGTAAGCAGGACAAACAACAGCTTGAAGCGGAAGGTATCGCGCATCCCCTTCCAGTCTCCGACACCGAAAAACTGTGTGCCGAAGATGGAAGCACCGGAGATTCCGCCGAAAACAGCGAGGTTGAAGATGAAAATAAGCTGGTTGACGATGGAAACGGCGCTCATGGAGTATGTCCCGAGTCCGCCTACCATCACATTATCGAGCAGGCTGACAAAATTGGTAATCCCCTGCTGGATCACAAGAGGAATGGCAAGCAGAACAAGTTTTTTATAGAACGCACGGTCGCCGACATATTTAGTCCGGAAGTTCATACGAGTTTGTGTTCTTTCAGTTTTTCATTGGGGAAGCGGAGAATATAGAGGATTTCACCGTCGTGGTACGTCCCGATTTTCTCAAATCCGCAGTGTTCGTACAGACCCTGCCCGCGGAAATTATTCTGTGCCGTGGTGAGCAAAATGCCGCCCGCACCGACGGATTCACAGTATTCCCGCGCCGCAGCGATCAGGCGTCTGCCAAGATGGCGGCCCTTCCACTCCTCCGTAATGCCGATGCCGAGCCACGGAACCATATTTTCCTTATTCCAGAGGAAAACGATTCCGACGATCTCTTCACCCGCATCCGTATCGTGCACGGCTGCCCAGAAGATATGATCGGGTCTGCCGCCTTCACAGAAGGAAACGGTTCTGCCTTCGTTGCCGCGGTTGCGGTTGAAGAACGTGCCGCCTTCTTCGCCGAGCTTCGAGAAAAAGACACGGACTTTTTCCTTATCTTCGGGTACGAGCAGACGGATTCGGAGCGCGTCGATGTTGTATTCCATATCGTCCTCTTACTTTACATCAAAGCGGAAGAAATTCTTCGTGTTGTTGTAGCAGATATCGCACACGAGTGTTGCAAGTGCTTCGGGATCGAACGGATACAGACCGTCTTCCACCCATTCGCCGATCAGGTTGCACAGGATGCGGCGGAAATATTCGTGGCGCGGATAGGAGGTAAAGGAGCGGCTGTCGGTGAGCATACCGTTGAATTTGCCGAATGCGGACAGGTTCGCCAGCTGCTTCATCTGCGCCTTCATGCCGTCCATGGTATCATTGAACCACCATGCGGAGCCCTGCATCACCTTCGGATAACCGTCGCCTGCAGTCTGGAACGCGCCGAGAATAGTGCCGATTGCAGCGTCGCAGGTCGGGTCGATGGAGTAGAGAATGGTGCGCGGGAGTGCGTTGATTTCTTCCATGGAGTCAAGAAGCTGGATGATGGCGGGAATATTGGTCGAACCGATGACGTCCCAGCCGGTATCCGGACCGAGCTTCTTCCACATATTGGTGTTGGAGTTGCGGTATACGCCCATGTGCAGCTGCATAACCCAGCCGCGCTTGCTGTATTCGCCTGCGAGGAAGCGGAGCATTTCGGACTTGAGCACGCAGAGCTGTTCGGAAGTGACATCCTTGCCGTCCGATGCGAGTGCGGTTTCGATTGCCTGGTCGCACGCATACGGATTCGGCTTGACGTAAGCGTCATATTCGTCCAGACCGTGGTCAGCGGTGCGGCATCCCATGGAGTCGAAGAAGTCGATGCGGTTTACGAGCGCTTCCTTCAGGCTTGTGACGTCCTTGATTTCGATGCCGGCAGCTGCGCCGAGCTTCTTGTAGTAGTCCGCCAGACCGGGCTTGTTGATGTTGAAGCACTTGTCGGGACGGAATGCGGGAAGAACCGCGGTTGTAAAGGAATCGTCTTCGGCGAGCATTTTGTGCCATTCGAGGGTATCTGCCGGGTCATCCGTCGTGCAGAGAACGTCCACACGGGACTTTCTAATGAGATTTCTGACGCTCATGGAGGGGTCTGCGAGCTTTTCCGAAGTCAGCTTCCAGATTTCGTCCGCGGTTTCAGCCGAGAGAATCAGGTCGCAGTCAAAGAAGCGCTGCAGTTCGAGGTGCGTCCAGTGATAGAGCGGGTTGCCGATGAGGGAGGGCATACACTTGGCGTATGCGCAGAATTTTTCGTAATCGGACGCATCGCCGGTAATGTACTTTTCATCCACGCCGCAGCTGCGCATTGCACGCCACTTGTAATGGTCGCCGCCGAGCCACAGTTCCGTGATGTTGGAGTACTGCTTGTCCTCTGCGATTTCCTTCGGGGAAACGTGGCAGTGGTAGTCGATGATCGGAAGCTCTGCCGCATAGGTGTGGTACAGAATCTTCGCGGTTTCGTTCGTCAGAAGGAAGTTTTTGCCCATGAAAGTTTTCATTTTTGATTTTCTCCTTACTTTCTTGAATTTATTGAATATAAAACAATTTTCTTTATCATGAAAAATCTCTGCGCAGGAAAGCGAGCGTTTTTTCCAGCTTCGGAATATCGTGTTCTTCTCCGACCATGACCGGAGACTCCAGCGTGATTGTACCGCGGTAGGGGATGGCGTTGAGCAGTTCTGCGGTTTCGGCAAAGTCAATGCTTCCCTCGCCCGGACGCAGAATCGGACGGAGCGCGGCGAAATCGCGGTAGGTGCCGGCGAAATCGCTGATGTGGATATGCTCGATTTTTGCGGTCAGAGCGGGATCGGTGAGAATTTCGCGCGTCTGTTCGTGGAGCTTGCCGAAGCGGGTGTCGAAGATGAGTCCGGCATTTCCGAGATGCGGCAGGAGCAGATGCCAGTTATGCCGCGGATCGGTGAGGTTGGAGGGGATATTCTCGCAGAGGATACGCACGCCGTGCTCTGCCGCAATCCGGTTCAGTTCCGGCAGTTTGGCAATGTTGTACGCGATGTGTCTGTCCGAGGAAATGCCGCCCCAGAGATGGAGCACCATGCGTCCGATGGAGAGATTCTCCGCCGCACGGCAGTTGAGCCGGAACAGGCGCACGGCTTCGCGGTACGTATTTTCCGCTTCGTCCGTCTTTCCTTCGGCATCGAGCACACCGGCATCGGAAATCAGCGTTCCGACGTCCTTCTCACAGTGGATGGTTGCCGCACGGCATCCGGAATCGCGTACGGCATCCGTCACCTCGTCAATTTTGTCATAGTAAAAGCGCAGCATCATCAGTTCCAGTCCGTCGCAGAGGTCTTTTTCCTCCAGCCGGCGGATTTCTCTGAGTGCGCGTCGGTAGTCGAATCCGTTGGAATGTCCGACGAGTGTGCCTGTGGAGACATACAGCGGACGTCTGTTCTGGGACATATGCGTGCTTCCTTTTTCGCTGCAATATTTTTCTATGTTAAATCATACTATAAGGAAGAAAATTTGTCAAGAGTTATTCTGCCATGAATCACGGCAACAGCATTTTCTATATATGAAATTTTGAAGTTAACGAGATGTAGCTGAATTCAAAATTCTAAAATCCCTTGCCTTCCCCCTTGTGGGGAAGGTGCCGTCGCAACGGCGGATGAGGGTAAAAACAGGCAATTTGGTATTCTATACCCATGTGTACTGGTATTCTATACCCATGTGTACTAGTATTCTATACCTTTGTTGACTAGTATTCTATACCTTTGTTGACTAGTATTCTATACCATTGTTGACTAGTATTCTATACCTTTGTTGACTAGTATTCTATACCCATGCAGACAGGTCAAATTTTCACGTTTTTACCCTCATCCACCGTAAACGGTCCCCCTTGCCCCACCGAATGAACTTTGTTCATTCAGGGGAAGGCTTGGTGCAAATTGTTTTTTCACTTGATAGACATCTCGATAACTTCAAATTTAATTTCTAAATTAAATGCTGTTGCCGTGTGCCATGAATACCTCCACAGGCTTGCCGATTTCGCGGCATTTTTCAATCACAAACTTCGTACCGCGCGACTGTCCGTCCCAGAACGCAAGGACAACATCGGCGTATTCGATGATTTCGATGTTCCTTTTGAGCGGTGCGCCGCGCTTATAACGGGCATAATCGGGCAGAAATTCGGTGTATTTGAGGTTATTTGCCAGTGCAAACGCTTTTGCGGACTGGTCAATCCCCTTTGCGCCTCCCGAGACGATTTCCGTTGTTCCTTCGGGGAGATAGGGGGTAAAATCGGTTACGTTGAGATTGCGGGATCCGATGATGGCTGTTTTCATTTCATAGTACTCCTATTTTGAATTGATTTTAGATCGCAATTGGATTGAAATTGCTTTCTTATTTGTATTATAACACAAATTAAACATAAAATAAAGTCATATTGAATACAAAGAGGTTCTAATATGGCTATAAAAAACATCTCCGTCCGCATCGACGACCATATGCTTGACAAACTGCATTACGTTGCCGGCTACGAAGGCAGAAGTGCAAACAGTCAGATTCTGATTCTCATCCGCGACTGCATCGAGCAGTATGAAGCCAAGCACGGCGAAATCGAAATCTCCCCGCGCAGAAGCGTAAAAAAGGACGAAAAGAAGGACGAAAAGAAGGACGACGCGAACAACTGACGGAAACAGAGGGCTTCGGTATGCACCGCGGCTCTTTTTTCTTACAAATTCATAAAATATCTCTTGTTCTCGGGACAGAAATATTGTATAATGTAGGATGGTATTTTGTTATCCCACGAAGTTCTCCAAAGGAGTTTATCATACATGGCTGAAAAGAACGAAATTCTCGATACTTCCGATATCAGTCTGCTGTATCCGGATGCGGACAGTCTGCGCCGCCATATGCTCGGCGAGGACAACGCGCGTCTTTCCCAGATCACTGCGGAACAGCTGGAGCTGTATTTCCTCATGGATCTGAAAAGCTGTGATTTCGGCAGTTTCTACACCTGCGACCCCGAAGTCATCCTCTACCGTCAGGACACATTCGAGGATATGACCGCTAACCCGGAACTGGCGCACATTCTTCTGAAAATGATCCCGTTCCTCTCGGATATCACGGAACTGCGCAAAATGGGGGCGGATTCCGCGGCTTCCACGGAGTCGTACCTCTACAGCATCACGGAAGTGGAACTGTACACTTCCCTGCTCGATCTGCTCAGAGACAATCTTCTGCCCCTCGCACCGAAGCTGAAAAGCTCTGCGTTCCGCCGTTTTGCGGAAAGAATCAACACGCTCACGGGCAGTGAATATTACAAAAATCTGAATGCGCAGCTGAAGGAACTGACCTCCCGCGTGCGCGAAATCAAGAGCGTGACGATCGGCGTGAACTTTGACTCGCAGCTCCGCGTGGACCGTGCGGGCGTTCTCTCGATCAACAACGAATATTTCAAATCCGGCGAACTGCTCGACAAGATGCTCCGCCTCGACTTCAAGAACGACGAAATGACCTGCATCGCTCCGCTCGTCGCATTCAAAAAAGGACAGTCCGACAACCAGCAGATGGCGCTTGCGAACGCATTCAACACGGCGATCACGGACGTTTTCCGCCAGTCGATCCGCTCGTGGAAGAAAGTGATTCAGCACTATGTTCTGGAAAACACGGACTTCCTCATCCGTCTGATGCCGGAAATCGAATTCGTCACGAAGGCAACCGAGCTTCTCATGAAGCTGAAAGCGAAGGGCTGCCCGCTCTGCCATCCCGAAATCCGTCCGATGTCCGAAAAGGCATTTGACGCAAAGGGACTGTGCAACCCGATCGTTTCCGTCAAGCTGGACGCGCCGGTTGTTCCGAACAACTTTGTTTTCGACAAGGAAGGCATGATTTACGTCCTCACCGGTCCGAACCGCGGAGGCAAATCCGTCATCACCTGTGCGGTAGGGCTGGCGTTTGTCATGGCGCAGCTCGGTCTGCCGGTCTGTGCGGACGCCTGCGTACTCAGTCCCGTGGACGAAATCTTCACGCACTTCCCGACCGGTTCCGAGGACACCATCGACAAGGGAAGACTCGGCGAAGAATGCTCCCGTCTGAGCGCGATTTTCGGCGAAGTCAGCGAGGACAGCCTTGTTCTGCTCGACGAATCGCTGTCGTCCACCGGTTCCTTTGAAGGCGCGTACATCGCATCCGAAGTTCTCGAGGGCTTCTCCCTTGTAAAGTGCCGCGGCATTTTCTCCACGCACCTGCACGATCTGGCAGCTTCCGTGGATTCGATCAACGCATCCGCTCTCCCGAAGGGCGGCGTAAAGATTGACAACCTTGTTGCGGCAATCAAAGAAGGCTCGCGCAGCTTCAAGATTCTGCGTGAAAAGCCGGACGGCAAGAGCTACGCACGCGATATCGCCGACAAGTACGGTCTGTCCCTCGACAAGATCATGGAAAAAATCAGAAAATAAGCACCCGCATACATCGGAGGTACTCTTTATTATGAAACAATTACTCAAACTGCTCGAATCCGACGCCAAGCTCTCCCCGAAGGCACTTGCCCTCATGCTGGAAAAAGAAGAGGGCGATATCAAACAGATGATCGAAGATTACGAAAACAGCGGCATCATTCTCGGCTACCGCACCGTCATCGACTGGGACAAAACCGATATGGAATATGTCACGGCGCTGATTGAACTGAAAATCACGCCCCAGCGCGACCACGGCTACGACTATGTCGCGGAAAAAATCTACAACTATCCCGAAGTGGAATCGCTGTACCTGATGTCCGGCGGATTCGATCTGGCAGTCTTCATCAAAGGCAAGACCATGCGCGAAGTCGCTTTCTTTGTTGCGGAAAAGCTCGCTACCATTGAAGATGTCACGGCAACCGCAACGCACTTCATGCTCCGCAAGTACAAGGATAACAATGTGATTTACGGCTCCGTTCCGGTTGACGAAAGAGGGAATATTATCTGATGCTCGACTACAACAAACTCCTCTCCTCCACCGCGCAGGACATCAAGCCCTCCGGCATCCGTAAATTTTTCGATCTGCTGAACGAACGCAAGGATGTCATCTCCCTCACCGTAGGCGAACCGGACTTTGTCACCCCTTGGCACATCCGCGTTGCGGCTATGGAATCGCTGCAGAAGGGTCGGACATACTACACATCCAACAGCGGTACGCTTGAGCTGCGCGGAGAAATATCTCACTATATGTCCCGCCGTTACGCGCTTTCCTATGATCCGAAGGATGAAATCATTGTCACCGTCGGCGGCAGTGAAGCGATTGATCTGGCAATGCGCGCCTGCATCAACCCCGGCGATGAAGTGATCATCCCCCAGCCGGCATTCGTCTGCTACGGACCGATTGCTTCTCTTGCGGGCGGCGTTCCGGTGATCATCAACACAAAGGAAGAAAACCGCTTCAAGCTGATGCCCGATGAACTGAGGGCTGCCATTACGCCGAAGACCAAGCTGCTCGTTCTTCCCTACCCGAACAATCCGACAGGCGCCGTTATGACCCGTGAGGATCTCGAACCGATCGCAGACATTCTGCGTGACACGGGCATTTTCGTGCTTTCCGATGAAATCTACTGCGAACTGACCTACGGCAGAGAGCATGTATCCATCGCCAGCCTCGAAGGAATGCGTGAACGCACCATCATCGCCAGCGGTTTTTCCAAGGCCTATGCCATGACGGGCTGGCGCATGGGCTACACACTCGCACCGCGCGAAATTACAAAGCAGATGCTGAAAATCCATCAGTATGCGATCATGTGCGCACCGACGATGTCGCAGTTTGCCGCTGTGGAAGCCATGCGCAACGGAGATGCGGATGTGGCTATGATGCGCGATGAATACAACCGCCGCCGCCGCTACATTGTCGGAGGACTGCGTGCAATGGGCATCGAGTGCTTTGATCCCGAAGGCGCATTCTACGTCTATCCGAACATTTCCCGTTTCGGTCTGACTTCCGAACAGTTCTGCGAACGGCTGATGAACGAAGGAAACGTGGCGATTGTCCCCGGCACGGCATTCGGCGACTGCGGCGAGGGCTTTGCGCGTATTTCCTACGCATATTCCGTTGAACACATCGCCAAGGCGCTCGAACGGATGGAAAAGTTCATCAAAACCCTCCGATGACCGATTTTTTTGACAGTTCATGCAAAAACCCCCGGAAAATTCAGCGGTTTTTGTGAAAGAAAACTTGCGTTTCCTATTGCATTTTCAGAAATCCTGTGTTATAATAACTACTGTTGACTTTTGTTTAATCATCCATTGATGGAGGTATATTGAAATGGCAAAGTGCTGCATCTGCGGTAAGGGCGTTACATTCGGCTGCAACGTATCCCACTCGCATCGTAAGACCAACAGAGCTTGGAAGCCGAATATCAGAAAGGTAAAGGCTGTTGTTGACGGCGAACATACCACTGTAAACGTATGCTCCCGCTGCCTGCGTTCCGGTAAGATCACCCGCGCGTAAATCTGAATATGTCATTGAAAACTCCTTCGGAAGATGGAGTTTTTGACATTTTCGGAGACTTTTTTATTCTCACGAAATCTCCCGGAGGTACTCCATGAATACATTCCGCATCGAAGCGCACCGCGGTGTGGGGACAACGCATCCCGAAAACACCCTGCCCGCTTTTGAGGCCGCTGTCCGTGAAGGATACGACATGATTGAGCTTGACCTCAAATTCACCCGGGACGACCGATGTGTCGCTCTGCATGACCGTACCATCCGCCGTACCGCCCGCCATACAGACGGAACTGCTGCGGACGACACCGCCGTTTCCGACCTCCCGTTCAGCGAAGCGCGTTCCTATGACTACGGACTCTGGAAAGGCGAAGCATTCCGCGGCACCGTGCTCCCGGCGTGGGAGGAAATCCTCGCTTTCGCAAAGGAAAACAGAATCCCGCTGAAAATTGACAACTGCTATGAACGCTTTACGGACGAACAGCGCGAAATCCTCTATCGCTGTATCGAAGAAGCGGATGCCGGTGCGCTTGTCGGCTTTACCTGCAAAAATGTGCAGTCCTTTGCCGAAGTCGCCGACCGTTTTCCGCTCGCTGAGTTCCATTACGACGGTCTGATCGCGGATGACACCTTTGACAAGCTCCGCGCTATCGCCGGCAGACACCGCACGACCGTCTGGATTCCGACAGACAGTCCTGCAACCGCATGGGTCTCCCCCGAAATCCGCCGCGCTTCTCCGGCATGGTGCGAAGAAATCCACAACGCCGGCTTTGAAGTGGGAATCTGGCTCCTGCGCACCGAAGAGGAACTGCGGACCGCACGGAATCTCTGCGGCGCGGATATCATCGAAACGGACGGATCCATCAAGCCGTGACCGTTGTTCTCTGTTCGGAAAAACTGCCCGCAGCCATGCAGAAAAAGCTGGCGGAATACTATCACGTGATCCCGCTTGTGCCGGATGAAACGCTGGATTCTCCCCTGCAGTGCCACCCCGATATGCTCTGTGCGCATCTGGATGATACGCTCTTTTTCCCGAGGGGCTACGCTGAAGCACATCCGAAACTGATTGAAGAAATCGTCGGCCGCACCGGACTGAAAGCCGTTCTGACGGACTGTGCGCGCTCCTCCCGTTATCCGGAGGATGTTGCCCTGAACGCCGCCGTACTCCCCGATGCGCTCCTCTGCCGCCGTTCCTCTGCCGCACCGGAACTGCTCCGGATGGCTGAAATGTCCGGCAGAAGAATCCTCCATGTCCGGCAGGGATATGCGGCGTGCTCCTGCATTCTCTCGGGCACATCCGTCCTGACATCGGACAAAGGCATTTACGCCGCGCTTACCCAAAGCGGTTCCGACTGCACCTATGTCCCGAACGACGGCATCCGCCTCCCCGGTTACGATATCGGTCTGATCGGCGGCTGCGGAGGTGCGGACAGCGGCATTCTCTGGCTCTTCGGTTCCCCCGACACACTTCCCTGCGGCACCGTCATCCGCCGCTTCGCCGATCACTGCGCGCTGACCGTATATCCGCTCGGCGAAGATGTGCTCACCGATTACGGCGGTCTGAAATTTCTGCATCCGCTCCGCCGCAGTAAACTGTAAAGAAGGTTTTATCATGTACGAATTCATCCCTGAAATCATGCGGGAAGCTGCAAAAATCATGCTTTCCGCACACGATATCGACGCTGCCGTCACGGTCAAACCGGGAGACGCCAATTTTGTGACCGCTTACGACGTTGCCGTGCAGGACTTCCTCATCGCCGGTCTGACAAAAAAACTGCCGCACGCGGTTGTGATCGGTGAAGAGTCCGACGACAATCACACCGAACTGCTCGCATCGTCCCTGAGCCTGATCATCGACCCCATCGACGGTACGACCAACTTCATCCACGACTATCACCGCAGTGCCATTTCCGTGGGTGTCTGCGACCGCGGAACTATGGTATACGGCGCGATTTATGACCCCTACCTCGACCGGATGTTCACCGCGGAAAAGGACTGCGGCGCATTTGTCACCTCCGCCGGGGTATCCAAGCCGATGCACGTTTCCAGCCGTCCGCTCGCACAGGCACTCACCGGCTACGGAACATCCCCATACTACCGCGACGAACTGGGCGAAGAGACGTTCCGCACCGCGTATAAGCTCTTTCTCGCAACCCATGATGTGCGCCGTGCCGGATCCGCCGCGCTCGATCTGTGCGACATTGCCTGCGGATCGCTCGACGTTTTCTTTGAATACCGACTTTCTCCGTGGGACTTCGCAGCCGGTTCGCTGATCATCTCCGAAGCCGGCGGAAGAATCACGCAGATGGACGGTTCGCCCCTCACATGGGATCGTCCCTGCTCCGTTATCGCGGGCAATCCCGTCACCCACCGGGAACTTCTTGACGGAGATTTCTTTGCATAAAATTCTCAGAACAGAAAAACTGCCGTTTGTTCACGCCTGCACAGTGAACGGCGGCAGTTTTTGCGCTTATACTTATCAGTATATCTCCGAGTGATCCCGGAATCCGATGCGCTGGGACGTCAGCTTCTCCGCACAGTAGTATGCTCCGCTTGAAACCGCATGATCGCCGTACCGTTCGCGCAGTTCATCAATGGTATGCTCCAGCATAAGCAGTTCCGCTTTTTTTGCCGCATCCGTGAACAGACCGATCTGCTCCGGCGCATCTTCCGCGGACAGATAGATTGCCCGCACGGAAATACTGCGGATGTCGCTTCTCCAGATGTGCTTTCGGCGGAACAGGAGCATCGCTTCACGCGCCAGTTCCCGTGTCAGCTGAGTCGGGGACGCAAACTTCACCTGATATTCCTGCCATGACAGATCGTTTTCCCGCACACCGACCGCCACGCCGCCCGCTTTCAGCTCGTTCCTGCGCAGTTTTGTGCCGACTTCCTGCATCAGCTCCATGATCAGCTCAAAAACCTCCCGTTCGCTCACCAGATCCGCTTTCGTAGTCGTCCCGTGTCCGATGGACTTGATGGGACAGCGTTCGGTTTCGTGCATGACCGGTGAATTCTCGTACCCGTTCGCGTAAACCCACAGGACTTCCCCCGCCTTGCCGAGATACGACCGCATCAGCTCCGGCGGACAGTGCGCGATGTCCCCGATTGTACGGATACCGCGGTAGTAGAGCTTTTTATACGTTTTCATGCCGACGCCGAGCATTTCGTGCGCGGGAAGATGCCAGATTTTTTCACGGAAATTCTCCGGCGGGATAACCGTCACCGCGTCCGGCTTTTTCATATCCGAGCCGAGCTTGGCGAAAATCTTGTTGAACGACACCCCGACCGATATGGTCAGTCCCGTTTCTTCCTTCACTTCCCTGCGGATTCTGTCCGCGATTTCCTCACCGTCCCCGAACAGATACCGGCTGCCCGTCACATCGAGAAAGCATTCGTCGATGCCCATTGCTTCAATCAGATCCGTGTAGCGTTCGTATATCTTCCGCACGCGGCGGGAATACTCGAGGTAAAGGTCGTAGTGCGGTTCAAGAATCTGCAGAGACGGGCATTTGTCCACCGCCTGCCGGATGGTCTCACCTGTGATGATGCCGTATGCCTTTGCCGCATAGTTCTTCGCCAGCACAATCCCGTGCCGTTCTTCCGATGATCCGCCGACAATCACAGGCTTTTGGGCAAGTTCCGGATGGCTGAGCAGTTCCACGGAGGCAAAATAATTGTTCAGATCACAGTGCAGAATTGTGCGGAACTGCGGCGGCGCGAGAAAATCATGCCGGCATCTCTTCCCCTTTCGTTCCGGATATTCCCGAATCGGGGATGTATTTTCCATTCTGAAGGTCGGCTGTGTCACTGAAATCACCTCTTCTGCATCAAAAAACAATGAAAACTTTCGTTTTTCCGCTTGACAATTCCGTTTGTATATGTCATAATAGAAGCAGAAAAACGAACATTAATTCTTACTTGCAGCCTTATTATACACGAACATAATTTCCTTGTCAAGAGATTTGCGAAATTATTTTCTAAAAAAGAAACAGGAGGTTTGACGGTTATGTGCGGACGATATCAGGCATGGGTAGACGACGATGAACTGGTCAGAATCATTGAACGGGAGAAAAAAGGGAATGTCATGCGCTATTTTCAGCGGAACGAAGTCTTTCCGGGAACAGTTCTTCCCGTGATTTACGGCTCTTACGCCAATGTACGGGCGCATCTTTCGACATGGGGCTACCTCCTCGACGGCAGAACAAGCGCTCCCGATCCCGCAGAGCCGGAAACCGTCGCTGTATCCGCCGGAGAATCCTCTGCAAAAAAGAACAGCGGGATACTGATCAATGCACGCGCAGAAACCGCAGCAAGCAAACCGATGTTCCGCGGCGCATCCACGAACAACAGTCCAACCGAACGGCGGATTCTCGTTCTGACCTCGGGATATTACGAATGGGAAAGTCCCGTTCAGAACGCGCAGAAAATCCGCTGGCACATCCGTCCCGAAAAGCCGGGGAGTGCCCTTCTTCTTGCCGGACTGGAAACCGATCTGTGCGAAGGTGTCCGCAGGCACGTCATTCTGACCACCGAAGCGGTCGGTTCCCCGGCATCTATCCATCACCGGATGCCGCTTCTGATCCGTCGTGAGGAAATGCGGTCATGGCTGTACGATACGGATTTTGCGCTCGCTAAAATGAAGGAAAAGCGCGAATCCCCTCTGGTACTGCAGCGTGCGGAGTAAGCCTGTCCGGTCAGTAAAAGCCGATCCCGCCCATGACCACGCGGTATTTTGAAAGATCGAGCGATGCGGAAAAATCCGCACGGTTGTCCTTCCGTGTCGGCTTCGGAAGCACCTCAAAGCCAAGCAGTCCTCCGGTCGGATCCGCTCCCGCACGCGCCGCTCTGCAGGCATCCCGTGTGATCCGGAGGATTTTTTCGTCCCGCACCGACGCAAGTGCCAGCGGATCGAATCCGGAATCCGCCGCACGGATCACACCTGCCGCAGTATCGGGATAACCGCTGTCTTCCATCCGGTTCAGAATCACAGCGCACAGGGCTGTTTTCGCCCCGAAATCCGCGTCCGGATACGAGGAAGCCACTGCCCGGATGATCAGCTCGTCCTCGCTGCTGTCCGCGCACACCGGTACAGCAAGCAGGCAGAAAAGCAGCGCCAGTGCACATCCCATCTGTATTCTTCGATCGAACATCGATTCTCACCTCCTGAAGCATAGTCTGTCCCAATCGCAAGGATTCTATAACCGGGACTTTTCCGAAAAAAAGCATTCCGGTTGACATCGGGCGAATCCCATGGTAAAATAAAGAGACTATAACAGATCAGGAGTATTTATCCATATGAAACAAATTACGCTCGGCAGCACCGGCATTACTTCTCCCCAGAATGCCTTCGGTGCGCTTCCGATTCAGCGTGACTCTGCCGAAACTGCTGTCCGACTTCTTCGCCGTGCCTTTGAAGGCGGCATGACCTTCTTCGATACCGCACGGTCTTATTCCGACAGCGAAGAAAAAGTCGGCATTGCCCTGTCCGATGTGCGCAGACAGATCACGCTCGCCACCAAAACAGGCGCATCCACACCGGATGAAATGAAGCGGCACATCGAAACCTCCCTCTCGCTTCTGAAAACGGACTATCTGGATATCTACCAGTTCCACTGCGCGAACCGCTGTTATCAGCCCGGCGACGGAACGGGGATGTACGAAACGATGGAAGACTTCAAGCGGCAGGGACTGGTGCGCCATATCGGCATCACCTGTCACAAAATCGGCGTCGCCGAAGAATGTGTCCGCTCCGGTCTTTACGAAACGATGCAGTTCCCGTTCAGCTATCTTTCCGGAGAACGCGAGCTTGCCCTTGTCGAACTTTGCCGTGAAAAGAACGTCGGGTTCATCGCCATGAAGGGGCTTGCGGGCGGACTGATCACAAATTCCCGCGCTGCGATGGCCTATATGACGCAGTTTGACAATGTTCTGCCGATCTGGGGCATTCAGCACGAACAGGAGCTGGACGAATGGCTTTCCTACATGGACGACACGCCTGCGTTTGATGACGAGATCCGTGCGCTCATCGACGATGACCAGTACGAACTCGGCGGGGACTTCTGCCGCGGATGCGGATACTGTCTGCCTTGCCCGAAGAAAATTGTGATCAACCAATGTGCGCGGATGTCCCTGATGCTTCGCCGTGCGCCTTCGGAAGCGTGGCTTTCGGACTACTGGAAAGCGGAAATGGAACGGATCACCGAATGCGTCAACTGCTGTGCGTGCATGGTTCGCTGTCCGTACGAACTGAACACCCCCGCTCTGCTCCGGAAGAACTACGAGGATTATCAGAATGTTCTCGCCGGCAAAGTGCGTGTGACCAATGACTGAGCCCAACGCAAACGACAAGGAACTGCTCGACGCTCTCCGTTTAGAAGCTGTCCGGCAGGCAGAACTGCAGCGGGAGGATCTGGATCTTTCCGACGAATATGACGCAGCCGTTTACGCCATGTGGTATCTGCTCAATCCCCTGCAGCTGGAAGGGCGGGATTCTGTCGGCACCTCACCGGTCTGCGAAAATCAGCTTGACGCTATGCGGACAGGATCTTTGCAGTTCACTGCGCACGCCCATCACGATGAGCCGCCGCATCCCTCTCCGGACGACCGCAGTATTTTCACTTCCCTGCACAAATTCAGCCGCACATTCATCCATTTTCTTTCCGACCGCTTCCGGATCCGCAGAATCTGATTCATCCTCTTTTATATTCTGAACATAAAAATCCCCGGTTCCGGAAGAACTGTGTGTCTTCGCCGTACCGGGGTTTTGTCTGCTTTTCTTCCAAATGTGCCGCATATTTCAGCACCCTGTCTGCTTCCCTGCATCCGCTTATTCCGCCGCTTTAAAATTATAGAGCGGACGGATGCGGCATAAAATCTCAGCCGTCGGGGTGATTTCCTCTTCAATTTCCGCAGAGGACTTGTACGCCATCGGCGCTTCGTCGAGCGTGTCCTTATCCACACAGGTCGAGAATACTGCCTTCATCTCCGCACGGTACTGTGCCATCGACAGGGTATCAAATGCGGCTCTGCGGCTCATTTTCCGTCCCGCACCGTGGGGAGCCGAGCAGTTCCATTCCGCGTTTCCTTTTCCGGTACAGATGAGCGCACCGTCCCGCATATTCAGCGGAATGAGCAGTTTTTCTCCCGCTTTCGCCGATACCGCTCCTTTGCGGAGAATCATTTCGTCCGTGTCGATGTAGTTATGCGTTGTCGTGAAGCGGTCCACTTCCGTCAGGTGCATACCGGAGAGGATCACTTCCGTCATGGCACGGCGGTTGAGCGCGGCAAACTGCTGGATGAGCTTCATATCATGGATATATTCCTCAAACAGCGCGCCTTCCACATATGCGAGATCCTTCGGCAGATTATCCGGAAGGATTTTCTGTTTTTTGCGTTCCTTCACGGCTTTCTGAATCTCTTTCTCCCGCCCCGCCGCACGCATTTCGGCAATCATTTCGTCCAGCTGCCGTTTCGCATTGCCGCAGAGCATTTTATACCCCTCCGTCTGGTAGTACATCGCCGCTTCACTGCCGAGATGCCGGCTTCCCGAATGCACAACGAGATAAAGACTGCCGTCGTCCCCGCGGTCGATTTCAATAAAATGATTGCCGCCGCCGAGCGTGCCTATACTGTGCCATGCGCGGTGGAGGTTTACTTCCTTCCGGCAGAAAAGCGCAGTAAGGTCGATTGCATCGTTCAGCTCATGCGGTGTCTTCCGCACCTCTCTGCCGCAGGGAATTGTCCGCCGGATGAGTGCGTCAAGTGCGGCAAAGTCAATTTCTTTTTCCGCCAGCCGTACCGTCTCCATGCCGCAGCCGATATCCACGCCGACCATACCGGGTACGACTTTATCCCGAATGGTCATGGTCGTGCCGATGGTACATCCCATCCCCGCGTGCACGTCCGGCATGATGCGGATTTTCGAGCCGGCAAAAACTTCCTGACAGCACACGGCAAGAATCTGTTTTTCCGCCGCTTCCTCCAGCTGATGCGTGAAGCATACGGCGCGGTTGTGTGTTCCGATGACTTCTATCACAGCTCATGCCTCCTTCTTCTCTCCGAGAATCGCCGCGAGCTGTTCCGTCACGCCTGCACGTCCGTCCACGGTGATACTGCCGATTTTTTCACAGATTCTCTCGAGACATTCCAGTTCCTTGAGTTTATAAAGCGTTTTGTTTTCATCCATCAGCTTTGCCGTATTGAGCAGGGAGCGGGTGGATGCCACTTCCTCCCGGCGCGTGATCACATTCGCCTGCGCGCGCTTTTCTGCGATGAGAACGGTGTTCATAATCTCGCGGATTTCTCCGGGCAGGATGATGTCCTTCACGCCCGCTTCCGCAAAGCATACATACAGTTCCTCTTCCTTCTCCTTCAGTTTTTCAAACACAAAACGTGCCATTTCTTCCTTATTTTCAAGAATTTCATCAATCCTGTACTTTCCGACAAATTCCCGGAGCGCAAGCTGTGCCCGAAGGTGGATCTGTTCCCGGACATTTTCCACTTCGGTGAACACCTTCACGCAGTCCGTCACGCGGTATGTACAGACAAAATTGATGCGCAGACCGACTTTATCGAGTGTGAGTATCTCCTGTCCGGTCAGCTCCATTTTCTGCAGGCGCATATCAATTTTCTCGACTTCCACCCGCTTCATCTGGGATTTCCAGAAATAGTGCGCCCCCGGCTCGAGCACGCGGACGAACTTCCCGTCCACCAGAAGCAGACCCCGTTCGTATTCGGCTGTGTCAAAGCGGTAGTAATACGGCGTGCCCATTTTTGCGAAAATACTGCGCGGAATGCTGTCCGCGACTTCGATTTCTTCCTCCGGGATGTGGATGAATGTGTGTGTGCGGCTGTCCTTCCAGAACGCGGTGCGTCTGCCCGAGAATCTGCCGGCAAAAACACCGTCCGCAAAGTGGAGGATGCTTTCCCCTTCCGCACCGTCTTCGCAGAATACCGCGTCCGCAAACGACCGGTTTTCAAGCAGGGTATCAAGCGGTGCAAGCTGTGAAAAAACTGCGTTGTTGTCCCCGGTCTGGTGCACTTCAATCTTCGCGTCGCCGAAGGTATGATATCTGCCCGGTTCGAGAACACGAACGAATCTGCCGTTTCTGAAATACAGACCTTTCTGGTTTTCCTGAATGATGGTTTTCATGGGAATGTCCCTCCTTTATGTAAAATAGATTGTTTTACGAACAGAATCCCTTGTCTGCGGCTGCTGCCTTGAGATATGTTCTGCATCAGCGGGAACGGGTCTGGCTGATGTTTTGCATACCGGTATCCGGCAGCAGGCAGGGCTGACAACGGATGGAGACTGCGGCGGCAGAAAGGCAGAATCTGCGCTTCATCCGTCCGCAAAATCTCCGGAAGCATCGTGCTTCAAAGTCGATTCCTTGACACTATATCTCTGAGGGCCGGCTGTTTTTGGAAATACGGATATTTCAGGGGACTTGAACCCCCACGGAGTACCGGCGAACTCCCTGCCATGCTTTTTTCCATACCACTGGCGTACCTTCAAGTACGGTGGGACTCGAACCCACGCATCCGAAGTTCGGCATACACTTTGGAATATCCTCGTGTACCGGTACGGCATCGGAACCGTACCCCTTCGTTGTGCCTATTATAGCAGAATCTTCCGCTGCAATCACGGAAAAAAATCTGCGAAAACGCGGGACAGGATATTCTTCCCCGAAGCACCTGTGCGTTTTTTCCTTCTTTCATGCCGGTTTTCCTTGACAACGCCGCACGGATATGCTACAGTAATATCATCATACCATGTTCGTAAGGAGAATCCCCATGAAAGAAAAAAAGAAAGTGTATCTTGTCGGCAATGCCCATCTCGATCCCGTATGGCAGTGGCGCTGGCAGGAAGGCAGTGCGGAAGCGAAGGCTACCATCCGTTCCGCACTCGACCGCATGAAGGAATTTGACGAATTCCGCTTTGTATGCTCCTCGGCTTCGGTCTATCAGTGGATTGAAGAATTCGCGCCGGAGATGTTTGAAGAAGTCAAGCAGCGCGTTGCCGAGGGCAGATTCACCGTGGTCGGCGGATGGCATGTTCAGCCCGACTGCAACCTGCCTTCCGGAGAAGCGTTCGCACGGCAGTCCCTCTATGCGCAGCGTTACTTCAAGGAAAAACTGGGCGTTACAGCAAAAGTCGGCTACAATGTGGACAGCTTCGGGCACAACTGTATGCTCCCGCAGATTCTCAAAAAGAGCGGTATGGATGCCTATATCTGGATGCGTCCCGGATTTCATGAAAAGGACATCGAAACCGATCTGTTCGCATGGACTTCTCCCGACGGTTCTTCCGTAACGGCTTACCACATTCTCAATAACTACGGATACAATTTCCGTGATCTCGGCGAGCTGGAAAAGCGCATGGACACGCTGAACCATGTCACCCGCACCGATGTGGATACCGCGCCCCTTTTCTACGGTGTCGGAAACCACGGCGGCGGTCCGACCATCAGAAATCTGGAGGTTCTGCGTGCGTATCAGGCGGCGCATCCCGAAGTTGCGCTGATCCATTCGGATATTCACGATTTCTTCGAGGATGTCCGTTCGTCCGGCGTACAGATTCCCGTTTATACCGAGGATCTTCAGCACCATGCAGCCGGCTGTTATTCCACCGTTCACCGCATCAAGGACGGCATCCGCCGCGCGGAAACTTCTCTCACAGCCGCCGAAACCTACCATATGCTCGCGGCAAAGCTGTGCGGCAGAACCGGTGCCATCACGGAAAAAATGAAGGAAGCGTGGAAACAGGTCTGCTTCTGCCACTTCCACGACTCCATGGACGGATGCTCGATCGCTGAAGTATACGATGATGCGGATCAGATGCTCGGCATGGCGCGCCATACAGCCGCAGTCACCGAAAACAATGCGCTTCAGACTCTTTCGTGGGCAATCGGTACGCCGGACATGGAAAAAGGACTGCCCGTCGTCGTCTTCAATCCGCACAGCTTCGACGCCGACCAGCTTGTACAGGTAAACAGACAGTACAGCCGCGTGACCGACGCCGACGGCAATCCCGTCCTCTCCCAGCACGTTCACGCCTCCTCCTATGAATGCTACTGGCGCAGGGACACACTCTTTAAAGCCCATGTTCCCGCGCTCGGCTATGCAGTCTACTATCTCTCCGACGGAGAACCGTTCTTCACGGAAAGCGATGCAAAGGCGACTGCATTCGCCGGACACCGCACCGCAAACGAACACGGCGGAACCATCCTCGAAAATGACATTTACTGCATCCGCTTTGAACTGTACAGCGGATATATCACTTCGTTCGTTGACAAGCGCACCGGCAAAGAACTGATCACCGACCGCGCCGCTGTCCCGGTTGTCGTGGACGAATACTATCACGACACGTGGAGCCACGCGAAAAACTTCTTCACCGACCAGATGGCACGCTTCTGTGATGCCGAAGTCACCGTAGTCGAAAACGGTCCTCTCCGCGCGGCGGTCAAAGTTGTCAGCCGCTACAACAACTCCACGCTGACGCAGTATTTCTCTCTTGCATCCGGCAGTGACAAGCTCGAAGTCCGCGCGTATGCCGACTGGCACGAAAAGCACAAGATGCTCAAACTCGCATGGCCGATGGCGGTCGAAAATCCGAAGGCATACTACGAGATTCCCTTCGGCGTGATCGAACGCCCTGCCGACAGCGAAGAAGAACCCGGTCTTATGTGGACTGCCGTTCGCGGCACCGATGCCGGCTGGGCTGTCGTCAACAACAACACCTATTCGTCCAGCGTGAAGGACGGAACGATTTATCAGACCATCCTGCGCAGTCCGATCTACGGCGATCACGGCGGTCCCCGCACAGAGGAAAGCGAATTCACCGATCAGGGCATCATCAAATTCAGCTATACGCTCATGCCGCTCGGTGAGGACTTCACGCCCGTTACCCGGGAAGCCAAGCTGCTCAACAAGCCGCTGACGAACATCATCGAAACATGGCACACGGGTACGCTCTCCGACAAGCCCTACAGCGGACTCACGGTCAGTGCGCCGAATGTGATGCTCTCCGCGCTCAAGCGTTCCGAAGACGGCACGGGCATGATCATCCGCCTGTACGAAACGACCGGACGCGAAGCCGATGTCACCGTATCGGGCGATCTGCTTCCCATCCCCCTCGCAGTGAAGTTCACGCCGTGGTCTGTGAACACCTACTATCTCGCAGACGGTGCCGATCACTGGAAGGAAGTCCTTCTGACGGAATACGATATCTGAATCAAATAAAACAAGGCTGCCGCATTTCGGAATTATTCCCGAGTGCAGCAGCCTTGTTCTGTTTATATCCCCAGCTCCATCTGTTTTTTCAGCCGCTCACGGATCAGTTCTGCAAAGGACTCCGGCTCCGTCACCTTCACGAACGGTCCGAACGACAGCACGCGGATGACCAGCTCCGTTTCGTCCGGGGAATGATAATACACCGTCACGCGGTATGTCCCGTCCGCTGTTTTCTCCGCTGTCTTTTTGAAGTGGGCGAAATGCATCATCACACGCTCAAGCGCATTGCGTTCGTCCGTCACCGCCATCGTCAACGTTTTCTCTGTGCCGCGCACGGATTTCAGCTTTCCCGGATGCCGTTCGCCTGCCTTGGGCCAGTACAGCCGGCACGCGGTCAGTCTCCCGAGATTGAGCACCGATCCGCTGAAGTATCCCGCGGATATCAGACGGAATTTGTCGTCCTTTTCAGAATACTCCAGCCGCTCGGGCATGACGTACAGCCTGGTTTTCTTTCCGAACCGGTTCGGCTGCTCAATCTGCAGAGCGACTTTATGCTTCAAGGCGTAAAGAATCGTGCGGAAGTGTCGGATATAGACTTCATCCGAATAATTGTCCCCGTCCGCATAGCGGTCGAAATAATGAAAATCCTCTGCCCGGTACAGCGGTTCAGCCCCGCCGAGCACTTTTTCGAGACGTCCGTCGGTCAGATCGAACAGCTTCATGCGCGGATCGAGGAAGATTGCCTTGAGCCAGCGTTTTTCAAGCAGTGTCAGGGGCATCGTGGGTTTGTGCCGCAGCGGTGTGGTGCCGTTTCGGTACATGAGCTGCCACTTTCCTTCTTTCAGCGCGGGCAGAATCGTCAGTCCGCTTTCGGAAAATGCTGTCTGTGCCACGATGGCTGCCGCTTCCTTTTCCGTCAGTCCCCCTTCGACAGCGCGTCCGAGGATTTTTTCAGCCGCCCGGTAGTACAGACTGTAAAGTTCACTGAAAATCATGCGCTCCCCTCCGTTTCTCCGCTTTTCTTGTCCCGCATTTCCGGCTCCAGTCCGTACAGGCGGCACATAGCAGCGGTATCCCGACGAAACTGTGCCTCCAGTGCCTGATTGGAAAACTCCAGCGAAACAATGCGGCAGAGGAAGGTGCGGATCCACGGAATCATCTCACCGGTATCGTATATATCCGCTGAAAAGCGATAGGTATGTTCGTCGATTTTCTCCACCGTTCCGCCCCGCTTTTCTCTTTCCAGCCGTGCGGCGATATATTCTTCTCCCTCGCCGACCTGTACGGTAAAGGCTATATGTTCTTTTCCGAACTGCTCTCCCCGGCAGCTCACGCCCCAGACCGAAGACTGCATAGACGAGAGTTTTTCCCGCAGGTCATCAAAATCCGCCGCCGTATCTTCCGCACGCACCTCCGTGATATAGTCAAGCCGGAAGGACTGCATTCGCCGGTACGCACGGTGATAAGCCAGAAGGTATTGCCTGCCGTTCTGCGTACTGACGAAAATTCTCAGCGGAACAACGGTCATTTCCGTTTCCCGTCCGGCAGTACGGCTGCAGTTCCGGATAACAGCTTCCCGCTTTTCCGCCATGGCATCCAGCAGGCAGGCGAGAATATCGCTGTCCATTGTCTGCGTGATATAGTGATGCTTGAAGGAAAAGACGGATCGGTGCGGCTCCATCCGGTCGAGCAGGTATGAACCGATGACGCCGCACGGTGCCGCTTCGGAGAAAAAGTCAATGGCATCGGCAAGCGGGGAGAGATCTGCCGTTTCCGTACGCCGGTAGTATACCTGTCTGCCGGATTTTTCTGCCGCAAGCAGCCCGAGCGCTGTGTATTCCCGGCACTTTTTCCGGATGGTCGATTCGTCGAAAAGCATCGGTTCCTCAAATCCGGAGAGGTAGTCCCGGTCTATTTCCTCCGCCAGTTCCGAGACAGTCTTTGCAGTGCCGGGATCGGCAAGAATGTCAAACAGGATAAAATGCAGTGTAATATCTCCGTCCGTGAAGCTGCTGGTCTTCCATGCCTTATACAGCGGATTGTGCTCTTCGGCACGGCTGTCGATCGAAAGAAACACGTTTTTCCCATCCGCATTCCGGCGAAATCCCATGTATCCGCCGAGCCAGCTTTCCACGCGCCGTTTTTCATCATCATAGGAACGCAGACTCCTTCTGCCGTACTCGGAGCGGCTGCGCAGACCGTAGAGAAAAAACTCGCGCATATAATCGCGGATTCTCTCGAAATTCTTGATTCGTTCGCTGAATGCCATCGTTTTCCTCCAACCGGTGTTTTTTCCATTATACCGCAGATGAAAGAAGATTGCAACCGTCCGATATCATGAACAAAGAAATGCGGGAAAAATCCTGCGCTGTGCTGCTGTACAGACTTTTTTGACGGATTGAAAAAAACTGTTGACAAGGCAGAAAAAGACCGCTACAATAGAAGCAGAAACAATCGCAAGCCTGTACTGCCTATCGGAAAGGATGAGCGCTATGAACGAAATTGCTTCTCTGTTTTACCGGATCGGTGAACCCTATGCTGCCGGACTGTTTGAAAAGCCGGACAAGGGATATTTCTACCGGCACACACTTGCCTACGCCCGCTATTACGAACATCTTCCTCCGGCACGCTATGACGCGGGAGAACAGCTGTATCCGCGCGGACTGAAATTCAACTGCTCGGGTGCCGCAGTCGTGCCGAACTTCGCCATGTCCTATGCGATCGACTGGAGACAACTGGAAGAAAAAAGCCCCGAAGCCGCTGCTGCCCTGCGTGAATTCCACGAAATCAGCCATCATGCCGGCGGATGGACGCACGCCGCCCCGAATTACAAGCGGATTCTCAAAGAGGGACTCGCTTCCTATCGGGAACGCATTCTGCGCCGGCCGGAAGGAGAAGAATTCCGGGAAAGTCTGCTCTGCCTTCTCGACGGAATGGAAAGCTACATCCGACGCAGCATCGCTTACCTCCGCTCCGTCAATGCACCGGAAAAACTCATCGCCGCACTGGAAAAAGTCCCGTTCGCACCGGCACAGACCTGCTACGAAGGACTTGTTGCGTGGAACATGATCGCATATTTCGACGGATACGACAATCTCGGCTGTCTGGACGACGGTCTGGACGCGCTGTACGACGGCGGAGACTACACGTCGGTCATCCGCGAGCTGTTTGAAAATAGTGACGCCTACAATAACTGGTCGTGTACAATCGGCACCAAATACAACGAAATCACCCGGCAGGCACTGCGCGCTGTAGGAAAAATCCGTCGTCCGATGCTGGAACTCATGACTTCCCCCGATATGCCCGACGACATCTGGGAGCTTGCCGTTTCCAATTTGCAGAACGGTTCCACGCATCCCTCATTCTACAACGCTGTCGGCATACACGCCATGCTGAAAAAGCATTTTCCGCATATTCCGGACGAGGAGCTTGCGCTGTTCTGCGGATGCGGCTGCACGGAAACCAATCTGCAGGGTCTGACCCGCGCCGGCGGAACGGACGACAACATCCCGCTTCTTCTGATTTTTGAACAAGTCATGCACAGCCGTCTGGCAGAATGCGAAACCTTTGAAGAATTCTTTGAAGCGGTCTGCACCGAAACGGAAAAACGCATTGACGCTCAGCTGGACGGAATCGCTGCCCGCTACGATTACATGGCGCAGTACCAGCCCAATCCGATGCGCACGCTGTTCACGGACGACTGCATCGAAAAGGGGCTCGACTTCAATGGAGGCGGTGCGCGTTATACCTGGACACAGTCCTCCGACAGCGGACTGATCAACACCATCGACTCGCTTCTCGCCGTGCGGGAACTTGTTTTCCGCAAAAAGCAGTTCACGGCAGAGGATTTTATCGAAAAACTCAAAGCGGAAGACGAGCTATTTTACAGAATACTCTCAGCCTGCCCCTGCTACGGTACGGGGAACGACGATGCTGACACGCTCGCTGCCGCCTATGCTGAGCGGGTATACAAAGTCTACCGCACCAAGCCGGCAAAGAGCTTTATCGACGCATACATTCTCACCGAGCACCAGTTCCTCCGCTACGAACCGGAAGGCGCCCGTGTCGGTGCAACGCCGGACGGACGGCACAAAGGAGAACCGCTGTGCGACTCCATCGCTCCCGTGCGCGGAAAAGCGGTCGAAGGTCCGACTGCCATGCTCCGCAGTGCCGCACGTCTGCCGCAGGATCTTGCCGACGGTATTTCCGTGCTGAATCTCACGCTCCAGAAAAACTTCGTCGGAAGCTCGCTTCGTGCGCTGGTGGAAGCGTACTTTGCACTTGGCGGCATTCAGGTTCAGGTTACGTGTACATCCGCAGAGGAACTGCAGGACGCGCTTCTGCATCCCGACCGTCACCGCGATCTGATCGTCCGTGTCGGCGGATATTCGGAGTATTTCGTCAATCTCTCCCAGCCTCTTCGTGAAGCTGTCGTTGCCCGCAATGTCCATGAACTCAACGGCTGACCTGTTTTCGCAAATGGCTGTCTGACATACCGATACGGAACGAGAAACATTGGCGAAAATCCGAAAATTGGGGCTGTCGCAAGTAAAAAGTTTTGGTCGAGCTTTTTCAAAAGCTCGTTGGGTTCATAGGGGCAAAGCCCCTTGTCGAGCTCCGCAGAGCAC
>JAFQLN010000133.1 GCA_017414585.1 Clostridia bacterium
AAGGGGCGCATTTGTAGTTTTATTAAAACAGAAGAACAAAGGAGGCCCGTACATGACCTTTTGGTGTTATCCGACCTGCTCAACCTGCAAAAAGGCGCAGCAGTGGCTGGACGCACAGCTTATGATATATAATATAATTGTGATATCAAAATGATATCAGCCAAAGAAAGGAATGCGAAAACAATGAAGAACTCTGCTGTAATTGAAGAAAAGATTCTTTCCCCGAAGAACGGCTGGACCGTGCTGATTCTGTCGGTTCTTGCCTACATCGCGGCGATCGTCGGTATCGTTCTCTGCGGTACCGCCATGGACTACGGTTTTGGACTGATTGCCGTCATCGGATTTATCGTATGCCTGCTGTATGTCTGCATCGGCTGGATCTGGTGGCTCGGACTGAAGGTCATCCGTCCGAACGAAGCGCTCGTCCTGACCCTGTTCGGACGTTACATCGGCACGGTGAAGAGCGAAGGTTTCTTTTACGTGAATCCGTTCTGCGTTTCCGTGAATCCGGCGGCAAAGACCAAGCTGAACCAGAGCGGTGACGTCGCAAATACGTCCATCCCGATCACGGTGAACGGTACGACGACCACGGTGAATACCGCGGTAAGCAACAAGATCTCTCTCAAGGTCATGACGCTGAACAACAACCGTCAGAAGATCAACGACTGTCTCGGCAATCCGGTCGAAATCGGCATCGCGGTCATGTGGCGCGTGACGGACACGGCGAAAGCGGTGTTCAACGTGGACAACTACAAGGAATACCTCTCCCTCCAGTGCGACAGTGCGCTGCGTGAGATCGTCCGCATCTATCCGTACGATATGGCTCCGAACATCGACACAACGGGCGACGGCATCGCGGACGAAGGAAGTCTGCGCGGTTCCAGTGAAATCGTAGCGGCAAGAATCCGTGAAAAGATCGACGAAAAGGTATCGTTTGCCGGTCTGGAAGTGGTCGAAGCACGCATCACCTACCTCGCATACGCCCCCGAAATCGCGGCGGTCATGCTCCAGCGCCAGCAGGCGTCGGCGGTCATTGACGCCCGCAAGATGATCGTGGACGGCGCGGTCGGCATGGTGCAGATGGCTCTCGACAAGATTAACAAGGAAGGCATCTGCGACCTCGACGACGAACGCAAGGCGCAGATGGTCGCGAACCTTCTGGTCGTCCTCTGCGGCAACAAGGATGCACAGCCGATCGTCAACACCGGTTCGATCTATTAATCGGTGGCTGCAATGGCAGACAAGGATACACAGAAAAAACAGGTCCCTCTCCGTTTATCAAAAACGCTCTATGACGAGCTGGCGGCGTGGGCGGAGGATGACTTCCGTTCCCTCAACGGGCAGATCGAATATCTGCTGACGGAATGTGTCCGGAAGCGCAAAAAGAAAAGCCGTCTGGAGGACGAACGCGACGGGGAGGATTCCTGATTCCGGTTCCATCCATAATCGTTGAACGGAGGAAAGCCTATGAAATCTCACAGAAGAAAAATGACAGCACCGATCATCGTCACAGTTCTAATGATCCTGTATTACGCGGCGTACTTCGGATTTCTGATTTCCGTATTTGACGGAGTTCTGAAATACCTTCTCGGCATTGTCCCGCTTGTACTCACGATCCTGATGATTGCTGTCTGTATTGAAAGAATCCGGGAAATAAAGAAAGGCGAAGAAGATGATCTTAGTAAATACTGATTACATCAGCGGCAAGGAACTGGAGACCCTGAGTCTCGTCAAAGGAAGCACAATCCAGTCCAAACACATCGGCAAGGACATTGCCCAGAGCTTCAAAACGCTGGTAGGAGGCGAACTGAAAGCCTACAACGAAATGATGAATGAAGCGCGGGCACTTGCCACCAAACGGATGGTCGAAGAAGCGGAAGCCCTCGGCGCGGATGCCATCGTCAATATCCGCTACGCTTCCTCCGCAGTCATGCAGGGCGCCGCCGAAGTCATCGTCTACGGCACCGCTGTAAAGTTTAAATAAATTAAGTTTGCGGGGAGAAACTTTTTGAAAAAAGTTTCCGAGTTTGCGAAGCAAATCTCGTCCGAACCCCTCTTCAAAAACTTTCAGACAAATATAACCACAAAGTGCAGTGCAAATCTG
>JAFQLN010000134.1 GCA_017414585.1 Clostridia bacterium
CATAGGTGAACTGTCCGAAGCTGCCTTTGGCAAACTCTCTGCGGCAGAAAACAGCGGGGGCGCGGTAATAGCCGGTCTCACCCATGGAGTAGGTCAGACGGGTTTCGCGGACAAGCTTTTCGATCTCGAAAATATCCGCAACATCCACCGCACAGGGAACGGCACTGTATACGTTTTTGCCATGGCGAAGTGCCTGAATGACCATCTTGCCATGCTGAGTACGGGGTGTGAAGATGCCGATGGCATTGATATGATCGCTGCACAGGGCTTCCTCAAAGGAATCGATGATCTTCACGTCGAATCGTACGGCGTACTCTTCTGCCCTCTCCCGGCGAATATCGCAGACGTATACTTCCTCCACAAAGGGATGTGCCTTGAAAAGCGGTACAAACGACTGGCAGAATCTTCCGCAGCCGATCAGTGCAATTCTGATTTTCTCTTTCATCCGATGATCCTCCTTGGCGGTGTGATCGTTACTCTGATTTGATGATATAACATTTCCGTATGTTTTTGTACAAGAAAATCGATCAATTATAGCACAAAACAAAGATTTCTTCTGTACAAACGATTGACTTGCATATCAGGACAGGCTATGATGAACCGTAAGGAAACCTTTCTCAAAGGGGTGAATGCCATGACACTTGCAGACATCAATCCGTATGTTCGATATGCTGCGGTGCATTACATCTTCCAGAAGCGCAGCCACGACAGCTTCTGCTACGACTGCAGGCTGTTTTTTATCCGGGAAGGCGAAGGTATTCTGGTTGCCGACGGGAACCGCTATCTCTTCCGGAACAATTCCGTCATCTTTCTGCCGCCGGGAACGCGATACCACTTCTTCCCCGGAAAGGACGAGGAGAATATCGTCTGGGTCGTACTGAATCTGGATCTGACGCAGGAGCATTCCCGGTTCAGTAACTCCTTCGGCACAGCGTCCGAGACGAATTTCGTTCCCGAAAAGGTGCTGCACTGTGATCTTCCGGAGCCGTTTCACAAGGTCTGGGTTCATACGGCGGATGATACGGTCCGGGAGCGGCTGGCGCAGTGCGCGGAGGAATTTCTCGACAGCAGAGACCTGTACCGGGAAGTTTGTTCTGCCCTTGTAAAAGGCTGCCTGACAGAACTGGTACGTGCTTCCCGCTCGGCGGAGCAGGACAGGAATATTGCGCCGATTCTCGAATACATCCGCAAAAATGCCCATGACCCCGCACTGACCAACGAGCGGATCGCGGAAGCCTTCAGCTATCATCCCCATTATCTGAGCAGCCTGATCCGAAAGCACACCGGAAAATCCCTGCACCAATATCTGATCCAGTGCCGCATCCGGATCGCCAAGCGCCTGCTCGTCACCACCGGCGATTCTGTCAGCGATATTGCGTGGAAAAGCGGCTTTCCGTCCGTTTCCTATTTCATCAAGATATTCCGCAGAGAGACGGGATTTACGCCGAAGCATTACCGGGACAGCACCCTTGATAAACAGCTTTGATCCCCGTTCACCGCTTTCCTCCAAGGGTTTTCTGAAAAAAACTACAAATATTTTTGAAAAAGTTGTTGACAATTCCGAAACCCGATGCTATAATAATCAAGCAGTCCGATGAGGGCGGCGAAAAATGCGGATATGGCGGAATAGGCAGACGCGCTAGATTCAGGTTCTAGTGGTGGCAACACTGTAC
>JAFQLN010000135.1 GCA_017414585.1 Clostridia bacterium
CCTCAAAACTTTCAGACCGGCACAGGTTTTGTCTGCTGACATTCCGTGCGTCTGATAAGAGTTTGAGGAGGGGATTTTTTATTTTTGTGCGGTTTGAGAGGGGAGATATCCGTCTGGGAAGAGCAATTGCTGCCGGATGTTCAGGGTGCATCAAATGGGAGCGATCCGATGCATTCCAAAGGGTGGAGACGGCGGCTAGGGACCTCAGAAGTTACTTCGTAGCTTCACCCTATCCGCCCGCGCCGTAGAGAAATACGTAATTTCGTATCCAAGGGTGTTCTGATCCGGACTCGCGTGCGCCGTGAAGAAAAACTTTGATATAGTTCTATATTCCGCAGGTTCTTTACGGCGCGCGTGAGCCGGTACCAGCGTCCGATTTGGACTTGCATATCAAGCACTCTCTTCACGGCGTGGGCGAATGGGGTCTCGGTGGTCCCCATGAGCCGTATGAACGAATTTCTGATCCCTTGGATAAAAGTTTCCCTCTGCCAGCTTCAGCATAACCGCTTTTTTCTCCCATCCCCCTCGTTATCATATCAGCTGCATCTATGGCGTCGCTGCGCACCTTGTCAGTCTAAAGTTCTTTGCGGAGCTTTCTTTCAAGAAAGCGACCGTTCCCCCCGTCTCCCCTCAAAAAAAACAGCAGTCCCGGAGTACCGAAACTGCTGTAGAAAAATATCGGATTACTTGTTGCCGTAGGAGCCTTCGGTGTCGAAGGTGATGCCTGCATCGTCCTTGTGGCGGGAGGTCTTGATCTTTTCCTGGAGAGCTGCCCAGAATTCTTCGCCGTCGTTGGGAAGTTCGACCCAGTCGTTCTTCCAGGTGGAGAGCATCATTGCGTTGGAGATGGAGAGACCGTTGATGCCTTCGTAGCCGGGAGCGAGGAGTTCTTCGCCGAAGAGGATGTGGTTGGTGAAGTTGCGGCAGATACCGGTGTGCTGCAGACCGTGACCGCCAGTGATTTCTACTTCAACCGTTTCGCTCGGGATGCCAGCGAAGCCGTTCTGGCAGGTGAAGGTGAATTCGCGTTCGTCGATGGAGAGCTTGGTGTGTATCAGCTTGCCGTTTTCGTAAACGAGCTTGCCCTTGGAGCCGGTGATTTCGAGACGGTTGGTACCCGGGTTTTCGCCGGTGGTGGTGATGAATACGCCGGTTGCGCCGTTGGGGTACTTTGCCATAGCGGTAACATCGTCTTCAACTTCGATGTCGTGGTACTTACCGAACTCGCAGTTTGCATAGATTGCAGAGGGCATACCGAAGATCCACTGCCACAGGTCGAGGTTGTGCGGGCACTGGTTGATCAGAACGCCGCCGCCTTCACCTGCCCAGGTTGCACGCCATCCGCCGCTGTTGTAGTAAGCCTGCGTGCGGTACCAGTTGGTGATGATCCATACACAGCGCTTGAGTTCGCCGAGCTCGCCGCTTCTGACGATTTCGCGCATCTTCTGGTAGAAGTTGTCGGTTCTCTGGTTGTACATGATACCGAAAGCCTTGCCGCTCTTCTTGGCAGCATCCATCAGTTCATGAATCTTCTTGGTGTAAACGCCGATCGGCTTTTCGGAAAGAACGTGCAGACCGTTTTCAAACGCGTCGATGCCGATGGTCGGGTGGAAGTAGTGCGGGGTGGCGATGAGAATCGCGTCGCAGAGTCCGCTCACGATCAGTTCGTGCGAGTCGGAGAAGAGTGCAACAGAGTCTCCGCAGACACCCTTTGCCCAGTCAAGGCGTTCCTGCTTGACGTCACAGACTGCGGTGAGTTCTGCATTGGGAACTTCACCCTTGATGAATCTCTGGACGTGACCGGAACCCATGTTGCCGATGCCGATTATGCCGTATCTTACCTTATCCATAATGGTTACCTCCGGTAAAAAATTTTTCAGCAATTATATTATATAGCATTTTTACCAGTTTTGCAAGACAATCGACACAATTTCAGCAGATTTTTTTATAATGAACGCGAAACCTTGGCAGAATCGGTATGAGCGGCACGGATGGCTGCACGCAGCGGCAGAACATTCGGCGGAGAAACGCTCAGCTCGTCAATCCACATCGCCAGAAATTCCGGCAGCATATCGGGATCCGAAGCCAGCTCCCCGCAGATGCCGATGCGGATTTTGTGCCTGTGTGCGGCGGATGCAGTCATCGACAGCGCACGCAGAACTGCCGGATGGTGCGGATCCAGAAATTTTCCCAGATCCCCCGCCTGCCGGTCACAGGCAAGAAGATACTGCGTCAGATCGTTCGTCCCGACGGAGAAAAAGTCCACCTCCGCCGCCAGTTCGTCCGCTATCAGAACCGACGCAGGGGTTTCGATCATGATCCCGATTTCGGTTGCAGGATTGAAAATAACCCCTTCATCCGTCAGCTCCTGCATCACACTCTGGCACGCACGCCGGCATTCGCGCACTTCCCAGACCGACGTGATCATCGGAAACATGATCGCCGCCTTCCCATACGCGGACGCTCGGTAAATGGCGCGCAGCTGTGTCCGGAATACCTCCGGTCTGCTCAGACAGAGACGTACCGCACGCAGTCCCAGCGCAGGATTTTCTTCCTTTTTCAGCCCGAAATAGTCCGCCTGCTTATCCGCGCCGATGTCCAGCGTGCGGATGATCACGGTCCTGCCGTTCATCGCGGAAACAACGTCCCGGTATGCTTCAAACTGCACTTCTTCGTCGGGGAAATCCTTTGACGCCAGATAGAGAAACTCCGAGCGGAATAAACCGATCCCGCGTCCGTCGTTGGCAAGTACCGCCGCCGTGTCTTCCGCAGAGCTGATGTTGCACCAGACATCCATGCGCCTGCCGTCCGCTGTGATATCTTCCTTGCCGCGCATTGTCTGCATGAGTGCTTTCACTTCTTTCTGCGCATCGAGCTTTTCTTTCCATAACCGAAGCGTAATTTCGTCCGGATCGAGTATAACCTCCCCCGTCTCTCCGTCCATGTACGCTTCCCGCCCGGCAAAATCCTCCCGCAGAACGTCACCCACACCGCAGACAGCAGGAATGCCCATCGTACGCGCAAGAATCGCCGTGTGTCCCGATGCAGAGCCTTCCCGCATCACAAAACCGAGGATTTTCGTCTTGTCAAGCTGGATGGTTTCCGAAGGAGCAAGATCATCGGCGGCAAGAATGACCGGTTCGTTCCAGTCCTGCTCTCTGTCACGCATTCCCGCGAGATTGGCAATCATGCGCCGCGTTACGTCACGGATATCCGCTGCCCGGGCATTCATATAGGCGTCATCCATCGCCGCAAACATCGCGGAAAACGTGTCTCCCGCCTCCTGCACAGCATATTCCGCCGTATATCCTTCGTCCAGTTTTTCCTGAACGGCAGAGACATAATCCTCATCTTCGACAAACATGGCGTGCGTTTCAAAGAGAATCGCCGCTTCGTCTCCCATGTCGGCACGGCATTTTTCCGCAAGAGAAGCAAGCTGCTCCGCTGACTGCCGCTGTGCCAGAATAAAACGAGCGCGCTCCTCTTGTTCACCGATGTCCGAACGGCGGCGGATGGCTGTGTCACTGCGCCTGAAAAAAGCGAGACGGCCGCGCACCGCTCCTTTCGATACTCCTTTCCCCTGCATCAGAATCATTGTACACATCCTCCCATTTCCGCCTTCTTCGGATTTACAGATTTTTCTCAAAAAATTCCCGTACAGCCGCCGCCGCTTCTTCTTCCTTTGCGCCTTCAACCGTGACCGTTACCGTGTCCCCATGCCTGATTCCCAGTCCCATCAGCGCAAGCAGACGGTCAGCCTGTGCGGATTTTTCCCCCTTGGCGATGGTCACAGCAGTTCCCTCGTATGCTTTTGCGAGCTTCGCAAGCTGACCTGCCGGACGTGCGTGAATCCCGAGGGCATCCCTGATTGTATAACTGAACGTCATTTTTGTTTTCTCTCCGTCATTTCGTGATGATCAGCAGTGCTTCGCCGCATTGCACGGTAGATTTCTCTGCCGAATTGGCTGCCGGGACGACGGACTGAAAGCTGTCCGCATTCGTGACCGCTGTGATGACCGTCTCTTTGTATCCGGCTTCGCGGATCTTCGCACGGTCAAATGTCAGCAGTACCTCGCCCGCACGGACGTGTGCTTCTTCGTTGACTTTGACGCTGAAACCGTCGCCGACCATCTGTACCGTGTCAATGCCGACGTGAATGAGCAGCTCCGCTCCTTCTTTGGTTTTCAGCCCGATGGCGTGCAGACTGTCGGCAATCTGTGTCACAACCGCATCGCACGGCGCGCAGATTTCTTCCCCCTCCGGTTCAATGCCGATTGCGGTGCCGAGAATGCCTTCCGCAAACACCGGATCGGGAATGGATGCCATCGGAACGACTCTGCCGCTTACACACGCACAAACCGTCTCCGTTTTCACTTTTGTTCGGAGCATATCGAATAATCCCATCTTTTCCCCCTTATTTCAGCTCGGGCCACCAGCCGCGGTTCGCTTCGATCATGTCGTCAAGAATCAGCTTTGCCACACGCGCACTGGGTACCGTTTTGGAGAGCGTCATCGCCTGCCACATCTTCTGATAGCTGCCCGTGATCCATGCGTCAACGGTCAGTTTTTCGACAGCCACCTGCTGTTGCATCATGCCGAGCTGGAACTGCGGAATCGCTCCCTGTACAATGCGTTCGTAGCCGTTTTTGCCGACAATGCACGGGATTTCCACCATGGCGGTCCGGTCAAAGTTTTCAATCGCACCCTCGTTCGGGACAATCAGCAGAAAGCGTTCCATGGTGTTCTGCGCAATCGCACAGGCAAGATCGACGATATACGACGCATGGGCATCCGCTTCAAAGGCGCTTCCTTCACTGGTGCCGCGGCTGATGATATCCCGGCAGGCGGAAAAGACCGTTTTTTCGCGCCCTTCCATGACTTCATTGGCACGGGTGTGCTTCGGATTGGAGTGCTCGACGACGTAATCGGGGTAGAGGTAGTACTTCAGATACGTGTTCGGGATGGTTTCCGGATCGAGCGCGTAGACATCCTTTGCCTTGGTGAATGTTTCGCGCCAGCTGGCATCCACGTGCTGATTGGTGTCGGACAGCGCATCCGCAAAGCCGTTTTCGCGCACGTGCTCCCGGATTTTCGGCATCAGATCGTTTCCGTCTTTGTCAGTGATTCTGCTCCACCAGCCGAAGTGGTTCAGTCCGTAGTAGGAGACGGTCATCTCTTTTCTTGAGGACAGACCGCACATATGCGCCATTTTTTCTTCCAGATCAATCGGCATATCGCAGATGTTGAGAATCTTCGAGTCCGGGCGGAGTCTGCGGGTCGCTTCCGCAACGATTGCCGCAGGATTGGAGTAGTTGAGCATCCACGCATCGGGGGAGTATTTTTCCATATAGTCGAGGATTTCCAGCACGCCGCCGATGGAGCGCATCCCGTATGCCAGTCCGCCCGGGCCGCAGGTTTCCTGTCCGACAACGCCGTACTTGAGCGGGATTTTTTCATCCTTTTCACGCATCGCATACTTGCCGACGCGGATGTGCGCCAGAACAAAGTCAATGTCCGTGAACGCGGTTTCGGGATCGGTCGTGCAGGTGAAAGCGATGTCCGGCGCGTGTTCCCGGAGATAGATTTCACAGGCATCTGCGACGATTTTCTGCCGTTCGGCATCGTTGTCGTAGAATTTGATGCAGCGGATGGGGAAACGGCTCTGGTTTTCGAGAAGCATCAGGACAATGCCGGGAGTGAACGTGCTCCCGCCGCCCGCTACGGTAATGGAATATTTTTTCATAGGTTTCTCCTTATTTTTCAACTGCACGTTGATTTTATAAAGTTTTGATCAAACTTTTTCAAAAGTTTGCAGGGATCAACGGAGTTTCTGAAAGAAACTCCTGAAGTTGATTTCATCAACTTCTCGTGACAAGAGTCCCTGGTCGACCATCGCAATGGTCGAAATACCCAAGACTTCCGGGTGAGTTCCTCTTTTGGTTCTTTTCTCCTCGATAAAGGAGAAAAGAACATGCAATAATCTAAGAAGGATTCTGTCTGCGCAGATCAGGCATTATAATAATTTTTCAATCTCCTCGCGCACGGCAGGGACACGCAGTCCCACAATCACCTGCAGACTTTTTCCTTTGGCGACCAGTCCGTGCGCACCGGCTGCCTTGAATACCGCCGCATCCTGGACGAGGGATTCATCCTTCACGCTCACCCGCAGCCGCGTCGCGCAGTTGGTCAGCTCGGCGATGTTCTCTTTTCCGCCCATCGCGTCAAGGAACGCCTGCGCCATACGTCCCGTTTCCCCGCCGCCGGCTTCCTTTCCTGCGGACTGCTTTTCACGGTATTCCGCCTTCGAGTAGAGCTTGGTTTCCTCACCGTCATCCTCGCGCCCGGGGGTTTTGTAGCCGAGTTTTCTGATCATGAACGTAAAGACAAAGAAGTAAATCACCGTGAACACAATGCCGATGATGAACTGCGTGATATACGTTCCCGCGTGCCTGCCCCACAGCGGAATCCAGTTCATCGCTGCAAATTCGATCACACCGCCCGTGAAATATCCCGTTACGCCGAACAGATACAGCGTCACATCGAGCAGAGCGGAGAGAATCGAATGCACCACAAAGAGCGGCGGCGCAATGAAGAGGAACGTGAATTCCAGCGGTTCCGTTACGCCGGCGACAATGGACGTGAGGGTGGTTGGGATCATCAGACCCGCAACCGTTTTTTTCTTTTCCTGCCGCGCCGTGTACCAGAACGCCAGCGCAATGCCCACCGAGCCGAACAGCTTGGTCATGCCGTAGAGCGCAAAGCCGCCCGCGGGGAACAGCTCAATCAGCGGCTGATCGGACGCGGCAAATTCGTTCAGATGCAGCATCCAGTCCGAGACAATCCCGCCGTCCACGATGATGTTGTCGTATAAAAACGGCGTGTTGATGAAGTGGTGCAGACCGGTGGGAATGAGGATGCGGTTGAGGAAGGAGTAAATTCCCACGCCGATGACGCCCGACGACGCCAGAAATGTCTGCAGGGACGCGATGCCCATCTGGATTTTCGGCCAGATCAGTGCCGCAAGGAATGCGGTAGGAATCATGGCAAGGAAGCCGAGCACGTAAACGAAGGTCGAGCCGCGGAAGATGCCGAGGAATTCCGGCAGATTCGTGTCAAAATACCGGTTGTGCAGCCAGACGACAATAGCAGAAATGAGAATCGCGCCGATCATGCCCATGTCGAGCGTTTTGATGCCCGCAACGGTTGTAATGCCCGTGCCGTTTCCCGCTTCTGCCGTGAAGTCCACGCCGAAGGAAGGACCCCAGTTTGTCAGAATCGCAGAGAGAAAGTAGTTGAATGTCAGATAAACGACGAGGGCTTCGAGACACGCCCGCGCGTTCTGCTTTTTTGCCAGTCCGATGGGCAGACCCACAACAAAAATGAGCGGCATATTGCGGAAGATTGTCCAGCCGCCCTCCTGAATGACATTCCAGACCTTGTACCACGTACTGTCTGCCGAAGCCAGTGCGGGGAAAATCTGCTCGTTCATGAACAGACTCGATATTCCCACCGTAATGCCTGCAAAGGCGAACAGAAGAACCGGCGTAAACATCGCGCCGCCGAAACGCTGAATTTTCTGCATCATAAGTACATACCTCCAAACTATGAACGTAGGATTCCCACGAATGGGTACAGTCATTCAGAGAAATATAAGTTTATCCGGATGAAATCTGCTGTGCGGCACCTGTTTTTGAAAAATGCGCGCAAAAAAAGAAGCTGCCCGCATTTTTAACGAACAGCTCCTTTGACTCTCTGTTTATCCGAATTCGGCTTCCCGCAGCGGATGATCCCAGTCGATGGTTCCGCCGACATCCGCTGCGCACGCATCCACGGTTTCACGGATGACAGAAAGCATTGCTGCGTCCCGCTTTTTCGACCGTCTTCCCTTGGCGGAATAGAGCACGCGGGAGGTATAGGCATCATAGGATATGCCGAAATCCTGTTCGTCCCGGTGGGGGAAGAAGGTTACGCCCGCTTCATAGGTGATCATGCCGCTGTCCGAGGTTGCGGTCAGAGTGACCAGCGCGCCTTTCCGTTCAACGCCGTTGTACACACACTGTGCGGCAAAATACTGCCGGTATACGTCAATGACTTTCATGTAAGTTCTCCTTTTGTACTGATGGTGATGGTGATTTCTTCAATTTCTTCCTGCGCATATTCCGGCAGACCGGAGATGTGCAGGTAATAGTCCCGGTGACCGTTGCCGCCTGCGATGGATACGGCGATTTTTTCCGCCTGCTGTCCGTTGACCGTTACGCGGATGTGCTTCGATGCCGCTTCGTACTCCGCATCCGTAGGGGTATCGAAAAAGTAGTCGTCCTCATACACGGAGGTATAGGCGATCTCGTTCAGCATTTCCATGAGTGCACCCGACCACGGGCCGCCCTGATACTGGTAAAAAGCGAGGCGCGCCGAATAACTGCCGCCGCCGTTGAAATAGAGATCGAAATATCCCGCGTCGCCGTCCGCTGTAATGCTTCCATCCTTTTTATATGTCAGCGAAAATTCGCCGGATGCATCACTGGTTTTCTCTTCACCGCGCATCAGGATGAGATACCAGTTTTCCGTCAGCGGCTCTGGCTTTGCAAGGATTTCGAGTACCCGTGCATCCGCATACCAGACTGCGTCATAGCCGTAATCGCGCATGGCTTCCGCGTGGATGTATGTCCGTCCGCCGAGGTTGTATGCGGGAATTTCTTTTCCGTCGAGGTATGTCACGATGTCCGTTTCGTAATAATATCCCGCCGGTGCACCGATTTGTCCGCCGCGTTCCGGGACTGTGCAGCCTGTGGCAGCCTTGACGGTGACGGCATTGGCGATGTGCAGTACTCTCTCTTCGGGATGCCACATTACATCAAATCCGTAGTACGCCATATCCTCGGCACAGATAAGTGTTTCTCCGCCGATGTTGATCGAGTCGATTTCGTACCCGTTTAAGATCGCTCTGATATCGGTTGCGTAGTATACTCCTGCGACATCTCCCACGTCTGCGCTGACAGAAGCGGCAAGAGAGAAGGCGAGAAGGGTGGCTGCGATGATTTTTTTGAGCATGGGAATTCCTCCGTTGTCATTGCTGTCTACTTTAATATATAGCATACTTTTTTGAAGCTGTCAACGGGGAGGGGATTTTTCCTGCCGGAATTTGCCGAAAAACTTGCATCGGCGGGGGTGTTGTGCTATAATTAAAAAGATAGAGAAAAATTTAAAGAATTCGCGGTGTTCCCGCAGAAAGGATGTTATATTTGAAGTATATTCTGTCCTATGTCCGTCCGTTTTTCGGGCGCATGATGGTCGGCTTTTCGATCAAGTTCATCGGTACGATCATGGATCTGTTTCTGCCGATGCTTTTGTCCGCCATCATTGACGATATCGTCCCCACCGGAAACCGGACGCATATTTACCTCTGCGGACTGCTCATGCTTGTCTGCTCCGTCATCGCCGTTCTTGCCAACATCGGCGCGAACCGTATGGCGGCTTATGTCGCCCGGGATACCACGGAAAAAATCCGCAATGATCTGTTCCGGCGCATTTCCTATCTTTCCGCCAAGCAGATCGACCGCTTTACGGTTCCGTCCCTGGAGTCCCGCCTTACCTCGGATACCTACAACATTCACCAGATGGTCGGCATGATCCAGCGTATGGGCGTGCGCGCTCCCTGCCTGCTCATCGGCGGCGTGATCATCGCGTTCATGATGGAACCGGTGCTCACACTGGTGCTTGTTGCCGTTATGCCCTTTATCACTGCGGCAGTCTACGGCGTATCGAAGCGCGGCATTCCGCTGTACAACGATCAGCAGCTTGCCACCGACGCGATGACCCGGATTGTCCGCGAAAATGCACAGGGCATCCGCATCATCAAGGCGCTCGGGAAGGAAGATGCCGAACGGAGCCGCTTTGACAGTTCCAATATGAATCTGAACCATGCGGAAAAACGCGCGGCGCTCAATATGGCGCTCACCAGTCCGCTGATGAACCTGTTTTTAAACCTCGGACTTGTCGCCGTGATCTTCGTCGGTGCAGTCCGCGTCAACGCAGGTCTGTCGGAAACCGGCAAGATCATCGCATTCACCTCGTATTTTACCATCATTCTCACCGCGCTCATGAGTGTGACGAGAATGTTCATCATGTCTTCCCGCGCCATTGCATCCGCGAACCGCATCGGGGAAGTGCTCGACACGCCGTATGATATGGAAGCCGATCCCGCTTACGATGCACCCGCGGACAAAAACGCACCGAAGATTTCCTTCGAGAATGTCTCCTTCTCCTACAACGGCGTGAAGAACAATGTCGAAAACCTTTCGTTCACACTCCGTGAAGGCGAAACGCTCGGCATCATCGGTCCGACGGGAGCTGGTAAAACCACGCTGATCGCCCTTCTGATGCGGCAGTACGACGTCACCGAAGGTTCTGTGAAGCTCGATGGCAGGGATGTGCGCGGCATGAGCCGGGACGAAATCTCAAAGAAATTCGGCGCGGCGTTCCAGAACGACTTCCTTTTTGCCGATACCATCCGCACGAATATCGCTTTCGGACGCGAGATGGGGGACGATGTGCTCACCGAAGCGTCGGTTCATGCGCAGGCGGCTCCGTTCCTTGCGGAAAAGCCGGGCGGACTCGATTTTGAACTGTCCATCAAGGGTGCAAACCTCTCCGGCGGTCAGAAGCAGCGCGTGATTCTCAGCCGTGCGCTCGCCGGTGTGCCGGAAATTCTCGTACTCGACGACAGCTCCTCCGCGCTCGACTATGCGACCGATGCCCGTCTGCGGCAGGCGATCCGCGAACATTACAGCGCGAAGACTACGTGCGTGATTGTCGCACAGCGTATTTCCTCGATCATGCACGCCGACCGGATTCTTGTCATGGAAGACGGACGGGTGATCGGCGACGGAAAGCACGAAGAACTGCTCAAGACCTGTCCGCTATACAGAGAAATCAGCGATTCGCAGATGGGAGGTGCGATGTTTGAATAGAAGCATTAAGGTCAGCCGGCCGGAGGATGTTGTGGTCGGCAACGGTTCCAAGAAAAAACTGAAAGTCCTTCTGCGGCTCGGAAAATACATGGTGCAGTTCCGCTGGGGATACCTCGCGGCGCTGGCACTGTCGATTTTTTCAAACTTTCTCTCCCTGATCGGTCCGCGGCTTTCCGGCGACGCCATTGACGCCATCGGCATCGGTGCGGGGCAGGCGGATTTCGATGCGGTTATCCGCTGCTGCATTCTGATGATCATCGCGTATGCCTGCTCCAGTCTGACAGCGTATACCCTGCAGATTGTCATGATCAACCTCTCCCGCGGCATCGTGAAGAAAATGCGCGAGGATATTTTCGCCAAGCTCATGAAGCTGAAGGTGGGATATTTCGATACCACGCAGACGGGGGATATCATTTCCCGTATTTCCTACGATATCGACACCATCAACGCAACCCTTTCGACCGACCTTGTCCAGATCGCGTCATCCGTTGTGACCGTCATCGGCTCGCTTGTGATGATGCTGGCAATTTCACCGAAATTGTGCCTGATTTTTGCCGTGACGGTTCCCGCATCCATTTTCGTCTCCTCAAAGATGGCGAACCGCTTCCGCCCCCTGTTCCGCGCCCGCTCCGGCAAACTCGGAGAACTCAACGGCTACGCGGAGGAATGCCTGTCCGGGCAGAAAACCGTCCGTGCCTACAGTGCGGAGCCGTCCATGATCGCACGTTTTGCCGAAAAGAACAAGTCTGCGGCGGATGCGTACTTCAAGACGGATTACTACGGCACCATGGTCGGTCCGACAGTCAACCTGATCAACAATATCTCCCTCACGCTCGTGTCCGTGTTCGGCTCGCTTCTTTACCTCGGCGGCGGGATTTCGATCGGGGATGTTTCCTCGTTCGTGCTCTATTCGCGCAAGTTCAGCGGTCCGATCAACGAATCGGCGAACATCATCAACGAACTGCAGTCGGCAGCCGCAGCCGCTGAGCGAGTTTTCCGCCTGCTGGATGAAGAAGAAGAGTCGCCCGACCTCCCCGATGCGCCTGTTTTCGGAAAACAGATTCCCGTGCGCGGCAAAGTGGCGTTCGATCATGTGCATTTCGGCTACACACCGGAAAAAGAGATCATCCACGACCTGTGTATGCAGGTGAAGCCGGGCATGACAGCGGCGATTGTCGGTCCGACGGGGGCGGGGAAAACGACGATTATCAATCTGCTGATGCGCTTTTATGATCCGGATGCCGGCGAAATCCGCATGGAAGGGGAGGATATTGCCAAAGCGAACCGTTCCTCCGTCCGCCGCAGCTATACCATGGTTCTGCAGGACACATGGCTGTTCAGCGGTACGATTGCGGACAATATCGCATACGGCTCTGCGCGCGAAGTCAGCCGGGAGGAAATCGAAGCGGCGGCAAAAGCGGCGGGGATTCACTCGTTCATTGCCGCACTGCCCGACGGTTACGATACAATCCTGACGGATGAAGGCGTGAATATTTCCAAAGGGCAGAAGCAGCTTCTCACCATTGCGCGTGCGATGATTTCGGAAGCACCGGTGCTGATTCTCGACGAAGCGACCTCGAACGTAGACAGTATGACGGAAATGCGTATCCAGAGTGCAATGAATGAACTGATGGAAGGACGCACATCGTTCGTCATCGCGCACCGCTTGTCCACTGTCCGGAATGCGGATGTGATTTTCGTCCTCCGCGACGGATGCGTGATCGAACACGGAAACCACGATGAACTGATGGCGCAGAAGGGATTCTACTACGGTCTGCACAATGCCCAGTTTGTAAACTGATAAAGCTCTGCAAAACGAAAACTCCTGCCTGTACAGAAAATTCTGTACGGACGGGAGTTTTTTCGGTGATGATATGCGGATGTGTGTCCTATATTATCTATGGAAGAGTTTCTTCGTTTCGTAAACCGGCTCGCTTGTCATGTTCATGCCCAGACGACGGAAAGTGTCGGCATCCACGGAGGAGACGATAACGCTGGAGTGCGCTTCGCATCCGATCAGGCGGGGGATAGCTTCAAATGCGGCTTTGGCATTTTCGTCCGTTGCCGCACAGATTGAGAGCGCGATGAGAATTTCGTCCGCATGGAGACGGGGATTGCTGCAGCGGAGGTTGTCCGTCTTCAGGCGGCAGATCGGCTCGATGACGTGCGGGGAGATGAGGTGAATGTCGTCGTCAATCCCGGCGAGTGCCTTGAGCGCGTTGAGAATAACAGCCGAGCAGCAGCCGAGCAGGTCGCTGGTCTTGCCGGTGACAATGCGTCCGTCGTTCAGTTCGATGGCAGCGGCAGGACCTTCGGCAGCGGCGGCTTTTTCCTGCGCGGCACCGACCACGGGACGATCCTCAACGGTAATCTTTGCGCGGTTCATAATCAGTTCCGCCTTGTAGACTTCTTCCGCATCGCACAGACCCTTGCGTTTTTTCACGAGGGAGTTGTAATAGCGGCGGATCACTTCCATTTTCGATGCCTGCGAAACCGCTTCGTCGTCATAGATGCAGTTGCCGACCATATTCACGCCCATGTCCGTCGGGCTCTTGTAGGGGCATTCGCCGTAGATGCCTTCAAAAAGCCGGCGAAGTACCGGGAAAATCTCCACGTCGCGGTTGTAGTTTACGGCAGTCTGACCGTATGCCTCCAGATGGAAGGGGTCGATCATGTTCACGTCGGAAAGGTCAACGGTCGCCGCTTCGTAGGCGATGTTGACGGGATGCGACAGCGGGAGATTCCAGACGGGGAACGTCTCGAATTTCGCATAGCCGGATTTGATGCCGCGGATGTTGTCGTGGTAGAGCTGGGACAGGCAGACAGCCATTTTTCCGCTGCCGGGCCCGGGGGCTGTGACAACGATCAGCTGACGGGAGGTTTCGATATAATCATTGCGTCCGTAACCGTCTTCACTGACAATGAGCTTCACGTTGGTCGGGTATCCTTCGATCAAGTAGTGCCGGAAAACGCGGATGCCCAGATTCTGCAGGCGCTTGATGAAAGCATCCGCAGAAGGCTGACCGCTGTACTGCGTAATGCAGACGCTGCCGACATACAGTCCCTGTTCCGTGAAAGCATCCATGAGGCGGAGTGCATCCATATCGTAAGTAATGCCAAGATCGGCACGCATTTTATTCTGTTCAATCGCGGCGGCAGAAACAACAATCACGATCTCCGCCTGATCCTTGAGCTGAAGGAGCATATTGATTTTGCTGTCTGGTGCAAAGCCCGGGAGAACGCGCGCGGCATGGTAGTCGTCAAAGAGCTTGCCGCCGAATTCCAGATAGAGCTTGCCGCCGAACTGGGAAAGACGTTTTGTAATATTTTCGGTCTGGAGTCGCAGATACTTTTGATTGTCGAATCCTTCGTTCATCATGTGGTTTCTCCTGATAAATTCAAAAATCGTATATATTATATTATAAATTGAAAGAAAGTTCAAGAGCTATCGCAAAATAATCCGCCTGTCCCGGAAAAAAGTTCGGAAAGAGAGAAAGCAGGAGAAAAAAGTCAGAAAAAAATAAAAAAGACTTGCTATCGGGCAGTATTTGTGCTATAATGATCGGCATATTCTCGGACTTATATTCTCGGAGGTGCGTTATGGAACTGCTGAAAAATATATTTTTATCCGAATCGGTAGGGATTGCAACAGTTCTGCTCAGAATTCTTCTTACCTGCCTTTTGTCGGGTGTAATCGGGTTTGAGCGCGGTTTCCGGGGGCGTGCCGCAGGTCTCCGTACGCATATTCTCGTCGGCATCGGTGCGTGTGTCACTGTCATGACGGGAATTTTCGCACAGCATAAGCTCGGAACCGGCGATCCCTTCCGTATTGCGGCGCAGGTCATGTCCGGTATTGGTTTTCTGGGCGCGGGAACCATTCTCGTGCGCGGCAAGACGCTGGTTACGGGATTGACGACCGCGGCTGGGCTGTGGACAACGGCAGCGATCGGCATTGCAGTCGGCGCGGGTTTCTACTCCGCAGCGATAATCGGGACACTGATGGTGATATTCACGTTTGTATTTCTGACAAAGTTCGAGCTTTCCGGCAGATACGGGAAGTATAACTGCAAGATTTACATAGAAAGCTCCGATGTTGCCGTTCTGAATGATCTGATGCGGAAGCTGACTGCTTCAAACAGCCTCTGCGAAATCGAAATTACGCAGGCAAGAAGCGGGATTCAGAACCATATCGGCATTGAAGCGACGCTGATTCTGCATAAAAAGAGCGATAAGAACATGGAAATCGAGAAAATCCGCGCGTTCGAGTCTGTAATCTGCGTGATTGAGTCGGTCTGATACGTCCGGCGGAAAGAAAAATCAAAAAAAGCTGAAAAATTTTGCAAAAAGGTATTGACAAAGCCAAGGGGAAGTGATATAATAACGGAGCTGTCAACGAGAGACGACAGCGGATCACGAAAGCGAAGCCGATCAAGAAAAAAGCGCAAAAAACTTTTGCAAAACCTCTTGACAAAGCGAAGCTGATGTGATATACTATCCAGGCTGTCAACGAGAGGCGACAGCGTAAAACAAAAATCGCTCATTGAAAATTGAACAACAAATGTACGAAAAAGACTCCGAAAATTCTTTTGAATTTACAAATGAGCTTTTGAAAA
>JAFQLN010000136.1 GCA_017414585.1 Clostridia bacterium
AAGGGGGAAGGCTTTGGTGCAGACCGAACGGACACCTGACAGATATACCTTCAACTTCAAATTGTCATATATAAGTAAATGCTGTTGCCGTGCGGCAGACTGCTGTCATCCTGCAAAAAAGCCCGAAACCGTATGAAAAAATTCGCTTTTCTAAATTCCCTCCCGACGAAAAAGTGCTGCGGCATTGACTTTTTCCGCCCTTTTGTGGTACAATATTATAATAATAAATGAGGAATTTTCACATAAAGAGAGACCTGCCATGAAAAAATTATCAGCTGCGGCAGTCCTGCTTTTCACAGCACTTACCCTGACTGCCTGCCTGCGCGGTGAAACGGAGATTGCAAAAGATGCCGGCATCGGACGCGAAACGGACGCGAAGTACGAAGACCGCGATCCCGCCATCAATCCCGGAGATCTGCAGAACCAGCCCGAAACCTCCGCAGGATATACGCCCCCGCCGCTCGACAGCCCCGAAATTACGGGGACGGATACCCCTTCCGAAACCGACGCATCTGCCGAAACGCCTCCCGCCGACGGCAAAACATGGGCTTTCGTAAACGGAAAATACGAATACTATTTCACCCCGCGTGACAAGACTGCGCAGAACGATCTGTCCGACATGGCGAATGTATCCACCGCACCGTTCGAGGATCAGCCGGACGACTGGTACATCGGCAAGACCTCCTATGACGAATCCACCGGCGAAGTCACCTACACCTGGGACCGCTATGACTCCACCATCCAGAAGGTTGAGCAGTACGGCGGCATCTACCGCGGCGACACATCACAGAAGGTCTGCTACTTCACCTTCGACTGCGGCTACGAGTACGGTCCGACCGGGGACATTCTCGACGTTCTGAAGGAAAAACAGGTGCCCGGCATCTTCTTCCTCACCGGACAGTATGTCAAGGAGGAAAAAGAGCTGATTCAGCGGATGCTGGACGAAGGGCATATCGTGGGCAACCACACCGTCGGACACTACCGCGGCACCAAGCTCACCGCACAGCAGTTCGTGGATGAAATGCAGGGGCTGGAGGATCTCTTCTATGCGCAGTTCCCTGATGCGGATCCGATGATCTACTACCGTCCGCCGTACGGCAACTGCAACGAATTCACGCTCCGTCTTGCCGACAAGATGGGCTACCGCACCGTCATGTGGTCGTATACGTACATGGACTTCGACACTTCCAACCAGCTTCCCTACGCGGATGCCATGGCGAAGGTCAAGTCCGGACTCCACCCGGGAGCGGTCTACCTCTTCCATACGGAATCCACCACCAATGCCGCCATCCTTGGCGACTTCATCGACTGGGTCCGCGCACAGGGCTACGAAATCCTGCCGATCTGCGATATCAAGTAATTACCAAAACCGGAATCTTTCCCGGGATGAAATGTCCCATACCCAAGGAGAAAACCCATGTCCCATATCATCGCCATGAGCGGCGGTGTTGATTCATCCGCTGCGCTCTATCTCAGACGGCAGAAATACCCCGACGCATCCCTGCTCGGTGTGACGCTCTCGCTTGCGTCTCCGGCTTCCGCTTTGCATGAAAACGATCTTTCCAATATCCGCGATGCAGCATCCGTCTGTCAGTCACAGGGCATCGAACACCGCGCCCTCGACGTCCACGAAGCCTTCCGGAAAACCGTCATGGACTATTTTTCTGCCGAATATCTCTCCGGACGCACGCCCAATCCCTGCGTTGTCTGCAACCGTGCGGTGAAATTCGGACTTCTTGCGGATTATGCAGACGAAAACGGCTGCGGCAGAATCATCACGGGTCACTATGCCCGATTGGAGGAAATCGACGGATACATCTACATCAAAAAAGCCGCCGACTGCACCAAGGATCAGAGCTATGTTCTCGCCTCCCTTTCGCAGGATCAGCTCCGCCGCGCCGAATTTCCGCTCGGGGAGTACACGAAAGCACAGATCCGTGCGCTTGCCGAAGAGCAGAACCTCATCAGTGCCCGCCGCCGCGACAGTCAGGACATCTGCTTCATTCCGGACGGGGACTACGTGCGCTTCATCCGCGAAACGACCGGCATTTCTCCCGAACCGGGCGACTATGTCAGCGAAGACGGAACGGTTCTCGGGCGGCACAAGGGTCACTGGTGCTACACGATCGGGCAGCGCAAAGGACTCGGCATTTCGATGGGAAAGCACGTGTTTGTTCTCGAAAAAGATGCACGGACGAACCGCGTTACGCTCGGCAATGAAGACGGACTGTACAAAAAGCGCGTAGCTGTCCGCGATCTGCACTTTCCCTCCGATCCGAACACGCTTGAAAACAATCCGCACTGCTCCGTCAAGCTCCGTTACAGTGCCTCCGAAGCCTGTGCCCTCTTCCACCGCACGGGAGAAAAGGAAGGCATTCTCGAATTCCGTACCGAACAGCGCGCACCCACACCGGGACAGTACGCCGTCATGTACAAAGGCGGCTATGTCATCGCGTCGGCAGTGATTGTGTAAGAACAGCAAAAAAATGGGGCTGTCGCACTTAGGGAAAAATCCCGAAATGCGACAGCCTTGATTTGTATCCAGATTGTTTATTCGTTCTTTTTCTCCTTTAGCGAGGAGAAAAAGAACCAAAAAGAGGAACTTTTTTTGAAGTCTTGGGTATTTCGACCGTTGCGACGGTCGATTTAGGGCGCCGCCCTAAAAACCCGCGAGCTTTTGAAAAAGCTCGACCAAAACTTTTATACTTGCGACAGACCCTTCGTTTTTTCAGGAAAGATTATTCAGCGTCAGCGGTTTCTTCGCAGTCGCAGCAGTCGCAGCATTCTTCTTCTTCGCAGCAGCAGATGGGTTCAAATTCTTCATCTTCGTCAGCGAAGCATTCGTCGCAGTCACAGCAGTCGCCGTCGCATTCAAAAGTAACCTGGAAGTACTTCTTGAATACAGTGTAGCATACAGCAACGAGAGCGCCGATGCTGACGAGTGCGCCGATAATCACAAAAATAACCTTTAAGGTTTCGCCGGTGCTTTTTTTCATGTTCATATCCTCCGTTTGAGAAATTTTAAATTACGGTATACTACAGTATATCATATTTTCCGGAAAATTCAATAGCCAAATCATAAAAAATTTCTGAACAAGCGGGATTTCCGTATTATTTTTTCCGGATTGATGCGCATTATGTACCGTTCGGAAATTTTTTTGTTTTCTTTATTTTCCGCGGACAAAGAACCGTTCTGCGGCAAGCACCAGCGGCGGCACCAGCACGAACTGAATGAGAATGCCCGCCCATGTTCCGGTGACGGTATCGAGCAGTACCAGCCACGGTGTGAACGCTTCGCCGCCGAGTCCGAGCATCGTCATCTTCACAGCGGCGTACAGGATGCGTCCGCCGATCATGGATAAGGCAAGGGAGAGATAGAGAAATCCCGTTTTTTTCGGCAGAACCCGGTACAGCACACCCGCCAGAACCGCATATGCCGCCAGTTCAATCGCCATCGGAATCGCCGTCATCAGCGGAGGCATCCCGAACAGGACATGACGCAGAAGCGGTGCCGCCAGTCCTACAAGTGCGCCCCAGAACGGACCGCAGAGGTAGCCGGCAAGAAATGCGGGCAGATGCATCGGGGAGAGGAGTGCGCCGATCTGCGGAATCTGCCCGGTCACGAACGGCAGAAGGAGTGCAATAGCGAGAAACAGCGCGGAAAAAGTGAGACTGCGGACACTGCCGCGGATTTTCGGATGGATGGTTTTGTCAGTCATAATGACCTCCCGTAAAGAATGATAGTCTTCCGGGAACGAAAAAAGCGCCCGGAAAAGAGCGGAGCTGGTCCCCGCTTCGGCGCCTTCATGACACGGATTCATATACAGAAATTTACAATGTACAGCTTCATGCTGTCCGTGTATGCATTATACCACAGGAACAGATGGCTGTCAATACTGCCCCACTCTTTCCACACGGCAGCAGCATTTACTTTTATATGAAAATTGGAAGTTGTTGCATTGGTGACGGGTGAAGAAATATCAAAAATCCGGTAGGGGAGGGGCTTGCTCCTCCCGTGAAGGAATCAGGTACGCACATAATTTTGTAATCAAATCGTCCGTGAAGATGATAAAATGCGGTTTATCCCAATCATTCGGCGGGAGGAGCAAGCCCCTCCCCTACCGTTATCCGAAAATATTCGACATCCGCTGACATATCGTCAACTTCAAATTTTATTTCTAAAGTAAATGCTGTTGCCCCCACCCTTTCCGATCCGCTATAAAATGACGCGTGTGAACAAAATCCGATAATTATTCATAAAAAACCTTTGACTTTTCCCCGGTTATGCGCTATCATATTGAATGGTGCATTATCGAACTGCAATACTACGCAGTCCGTACTATAGATGAAAGTTTACAGAATAAAGGATGGCTGATCCCTTGACCCATAACGAAAACCGCCGGCTGATCACGCTCGGCATTGATATCGGCTCCACAACCGCCAAACTCGCCGCTGTGGAAGACGGCAAACCCATACTCCAGACCTACGAACGGCACTTCTCCCAGATCCGCGAGACTGTGTGCCGGATGCTCCGTCTGGCGAAATATACCCTCGGCGACCGTCCCTTCACCGCTGCGCTCTCCGGTTCCGCAGGTCTCGGACTGGCGAACGCTGCATCCATCCCCTTTGTGCAGGAAGTCTGGGCGACGGCGGAAGTAATCCGCAAAATGGATCCGGATACGTCAACCGTCATTGAACTGGGCGGCGAGGATGCAAAGATCATCTTCTTCTCCGGCGGCACGGACGAGCGCATGAACGGAACCTGTGCCGGCGGAACGGGTGCGTTCATCGACCAGATGGCGTCCCTGCTCGGCGTCACGCCCGACGAACTGGACGAACTTGCGCTGAAGCATCAGAAAATCTACCCGATTGCCTCCCGCTGCGGCGTATTCGCCAAGTCCGACATTCAGCCCCTGCTCAATCAGGGTGCGGCGAAGGAGGACATTGCAGCGAGCATTTATCAGGCGGTCGTCAATCAGACCATCGCCGGACTCGCACAGGGCAGAAAGATCGAAGGTCGGGTCATGTTCCTCGGCGGGCCGCTGTACTACTGCAAGGGACTGCGCGAACGCTTCACGGAAACATTGAAGCTCTCGCCGGAAAACGCCGTCTTCCCGGACTATGCGCGCAATGCCGTTTCCTTCGGCGCGGCGCTGTATGCCCAGACCGCTTCGGAAAAGACCTACACGATCGACAGCCTGCTTGCCCTGATCGAGAACGCTGAAATCCAGTCCACATCCACCCACACCGAACCCCTCTTTGCATCGGAAGACGAATACCGCACCTTCTCCGAACGCCATGCAAAAGCGAAGGTGGACGTACTCGATCTCTCCGACTACCAGGGAACGGCAGCGCTCGGCATCGACTGTGGCTCCACGACAACCAAACTCGCCCTCATCGGTGAAAACAACGAACTGCTCTACACCTACTACGACTCCAACCGCGGCAATCCCGTACAGGTAGTCCGTGCGGAACTGGAGAATATCTATAAACGCTGCGGCGATCGGGTGCGCATCACCGCTTCCGCTGTTACCGGATACGGGGAAGATTTGATCCGGCACGCATTCGGCGTGGACTTCGGCATCGTCGAAACCGTCGCGCACTACACGGCCGCAAAATTCTTCAAGCCCGACGTGGATTTCATCCTCGACATCGGCGGGCAGGACATCAAGTGCTTCCGGATCAAAAACGGCGCGGTTGACTCCATTATGCTCAACGAAGCGTGCTCGTCCGGATGCGGCTCGTTCATTGAAACCTTCGCGCATTCGATGCATCTGACCGCGGCGGAATTCGCAGAAAAAGCACTCTTTGCGAAAGCACCCGTCAATCTCGGCAGCCGGTGCACGGTCTTTATGAACTCGCAGGTCAAGCAGTCGCAGAAGGACGGCGCAACCGTGGAGGATATTTCCGCAGGGCTGTCCCTCTCCGTCGTCAAAAACGCGATTTATAAGGTCATCCGTGCGCACTCCCCGGACGAACTGGGCGAAAACATCGTCGTACAGGGCGGCACCTTCTACAACGACGCGGTTCTGCGGGCGTTTGAACGGGAAATGGGACGCGAAGTCATCCGTCCGACAATTGCGGGGCTGATGGGCGCATACGGCGCAGCACTGTACGCAAAGGAAAAAGCGGAAAAAGACGGGACCGGGACAAGCCTGATCTCCTCCGACGCGCTCGCGGAATTTGTACACACCTCGAAAACCACGACCTGCCGCGGCTGCACGAACAACTGCCTGCTCACGGTCAACACCTTCCCGGGCGGGAAAAAATTCATCTCCGGCAACAAGTGCGAAAAAGGTGCGGGCAATGCGGCGGCTGTCGAAAATGTCCCGAACCTGCACGAATTCAAACGGGAAACGCTTCTTGCGATGGCGCCGGAAGAGATCCCGGAAACAATCGGTCCGCGCGGGGTGATCGGACTGCCGCTCTGTCTCGGAATGTACGAACTGCTCCCGCTGTGGGTGAACGTCTTTTCCTCCCTCGGCTTCACGCCCGTATCGTCCGGTATGTCCTCGAAGAAGATTTACGAAAAGGGACAGTTCTCCATTCCCTCCGACACAGCCTGCTATCCGGCGAAAATCATGCACGGACACATCGAAAAGCTGTGTGAAGCGGGATGCGATACGATTTTCTATCCCCGTCTGACATGGAATATTGACGAGCACGACAGCGACAACCACTACAACTGTCCCGTCGTCGCCTACTACAGCGAACTGCTCCGCACGAACATGGATGTGCTTTCGGACAGACGCTTCCTCTACCCGTACCTGTCCCTCGAATCCCCGAAGGCACTGGCGAATACGCTCTGGAAGGAACTTCATCCGCTCTTCCCCGACATGAAAAAATCCGAAGTGCGGCGTGCGGCGGACAACGGCTTCCGTGCCCTGCAGGATTATCTGGAAGCTGTGCAGATGGAAGGCGAACGCGCACTCCGTTTTGCACGGGAAGCGGGAAAGCCCGTGATGATTCTCGCGGGAAGACCGTACCATGCGGACAGCGAAATCGGTCACGGCATCGACAAGCTGGCGCTCTCGCTCGGCTTCGTGGTCGTCTCGGAAGACGCAGTCTGCCATCTTGCGAAAACGCCGGAAGTGCACGTTCTGAATCAGTGGACATACCACAGCCGGCTGTACCGTGCGGCGGCGTTTGCGGCTGAGAACAAGGACGTCCAGCTCGTGCAGCTCGTATCGTTCGGCTGCGGCGTGGACGCGATCACCACGGACGAAGTCAAGCGGATTCTCGAATCCCGCGGAAAGTACTACACGCAGATCAAGATTGACGAAATTGCCAATCTGGGTGCGGTAAAGATCAGACTGCGCAGTCTGGCGGCGGTGCTGTAAGGGATACCTGCCCAAATGTCATCATGAAAAATGAAAAAGAAAAAGCACAGAAACTGCGCAAACACATGACACCGGAAGAAAAGCATCTCTGGTATGATTTTCTGAAACCGCTGTCGGTTACTGTGAACCGGCAGAAAATCATCGGACACTACATTGTTGACTTTTACTGTGCCCGGGCAAAACTCATCATCGAACTGGACGGAGCGCATCATTTCAGTAAAGATGGTCAGGAATACGACCGCATCCGTGATCGGTTTCTGACCGGACTCGGACTGACTGTACTCCGGTATCCGAATGCCGCTGTGCGGAATCATTTTGACGAAGTCTGTGAAGAGATATTGTGTTATATCAACAAAGCCGCTTCTGTGACAGAACTGCAGGAATGAAAGGAAAGGAAATAAAGCAATCTTTCAGCTGTCCGGATAATGGCATCTGCAAATGATTGTTTTTCCCCCTTCTCCCCTCATCCACCACAGAATCAAGAAACTTGATTCTGCGGTCCCCCTTCCCCACAAGGGGGAAGGCTTTGGTGCGCACTTTTTTTCCTTTTGCTGACATTTATTATTCTTTACATTATTTCAATACAATTTTCCGTCTCTGAATTCTCTCCACTCTCAAGCCCCTTGCCTTCCCCCTTGTGGGGAAGGTGCCGTCGCAACGGCGGATGAGGGGAGAAAATTTTCAATTTGGTATTCTCCCATCCCATCTGCAAAAATATACATGATATATAGGTAACTCATGAACCAACACTACATACAGTTCACCGAGGAGATGAAGAAGGACTACACCATCCTCATCCCCAATATGCTGCCGATCCATTTTAAGCTCGTCGGGCGGATCCTGCGTAATTACGGCTATAAAGTCGAGCTCATCGAAACGACGGGCGCACATCTTGCCGAAACCGGGCTGAAATATGTCCACAACGACACCTGCTATCCGGCGGTCGTCGTCATCGGACAGCTTCTCGACGCCCTGTTTTCCGGCAAATATGACCCGCACAAAACCGCGCTCATGCTCTTTCAGACAGGCGGCGGCTGCCGTGCGTCTAACTATGTCTCCCTGATGCGCAAGGCACTCAAAAATGCGGGCATGGAATATGTCCCCGTCATTCCGCTTGCGCTTGCAAACATCGAGTCGCATCCGGGATTCAAAAACTCCATCTCCCTGTATCACCGCATGGCGTACGGCGTCTTCTACGGCGACCTCATGATGACGCTTGCGAATCAGGTGCGTCCGTATGAAATCACAAAAGGCGACGCGGATGCTCTGTGCGCACAGTGGACGGAATATCTTGTGCGCGAACTCGGTGCGGGCAGAATCAACTATCCTAAAGTGAAGAAAAATTACGCCGCCATCGTCCGGGACTTTGCGAAAATCCCCCGCGAAAAACGCGAAGCTGTCCGTGTGGGCATCGTCGGTGAGATTTACGTCAAATTCTCCCCCCTCGGCAACAACAACCTCGAAAAATTCCTTGCGTCCGAAGGGGCGGAGGTCGTTATGCCGGGACTGACCGACTTCTTCAACTACTGCGTTTACAACGGCATCATGGACTATAAGCTCTACGGCAAAAATCCCGGTGCGTACCTCATCTGGAAAACGGCGTTCTCCTTCCTCATGAAGAAGCAGGCGGATATGAATCAGGCGATCATTGACGAAGGCACATTCCGTCCGATGACGCCTTTCTCCCACACGATCGAACTGACCAAGGACTACATCGGCTACGGCACGAAGATGGGCGAAGGATGGCTTTTGTCCGCGGAAATGCTGGAGCTTGCCGATTCGGGCGTGCTCAATATCGTCTGCACCCAGCCCTTCGGATGCCTGCCGAACCATATCTGCGGCAAGGGCATGATGAAGCCGATCAAGGAAGCGATCCCCGGTGCGAACATTGTCGCCATCGACTACGACCCGGGCGCATCCGCCGTCAACCAGGAAAACCGCCTCAAACTCATGCTCGCATCCGCACGTGCGTCCCTGCATCCGTCGTCTGCGGAACAGCAGGCAGAAAAGACCGCCGGACAGAACGTGCGCGTCTGACGAAGGAATGCCATGGAAGAACAGATTATCAATTCCATTCTGAAAAAATACCGCAAGCAGATCTGGGGACCGTTCATTTCGGCTGTCCGCGACTACAGACTGATTGAAGCGGGAGACAGAATCGCGGTCTGTATGTCCGGCGGGAAGGATTCGGCGCTGCTTGCTGTCCTTCTCCGTCAGCTGTGCCTGCACTCGGATGTTCCGTTTGAACTGGAGTACATCGCCATGAATCCCGGCTACAGCGATGCAAATCTCGCACGGATGCGGGCAAACTGCGAACGGCTGGAGCTGGACGTGAAGATGTTTGACACGAACATTTTCTCCGTGGCGGAAAAAACGGAGAAGAATCCCTGTTATCTCTGTGCGCGGATGCGGCGCGGACATCTTTACAGCTATGCCCGGTCCCTTGGGTGCAACAAAATCGCGCTCGGGCATCACTTTTCCGATGTGATTGAGACAACGCTGATGGGGATGCTGTGGGGATCGCAGATTCAGGGGATGCTTCCGAAGCTGCACTCGACGAACTATGACGGTATGGAGCTGATCCGGCCGATGTATAAAATCCACGAGGACGACATCATCGCATGGGCACGGCATAACGATCTGTCCTTTCTCGCCTGCGCGTGCAAGATGACGGAGACAGCGGTTTTTGATGAAAATGCGTCGAAGCGGCGGGAGACAAAGGCGCTCATCCGCGAGCTGAAGAAGACGAATCCGGATGTGGAGAAGAATATTTTCAATTCGATCCACCGTGCGAATATTGATACGCTCGTCAGCTATAAGCTCGGAAATGAGATGCATAGTTTCCTCGACACCTACGGCGACAACAACAACTAACGCCAGTATAAAAGTTTTGATCAAACTTTTTCAAAAGTTTGCAGGGATCCAAGGGACAGCGTCCCTGGTCGAGGACCGCAGTCCTCGAAACACCCATGCGTTCGAAAAAGTTCCTCTTTTTGCTACTTTTTCTCCTCGCTAAAGGAGAAAAAGTAGAACATTATTCTTGAAATAGCGAAAAAGCGTGCCGCAGATTACATTCATTCATGTAACCGCGTCACGCCATTTTTTTATTTATTTGCTTTCCGTTCGCTCAGCTCCCGCGCCAGTCCGACAAAGAGAAAACACAGCGCAAGAACATTCGAAAGAATCGTCGGAACCGACCCGATCAGCACCCCGTAGATCAGCCATAAAGTCAGCGCGGGTATCATAATCAGCCGGATGTGCAGCGTCTTCTTCATCCAAAGCCCCACGACCCCAATGCACGAGCCCACTGTCGGCAGAATGCTCACCCAGCCGAGCCATGTCAGCGCACAGGAAATCACCGTCACCACACCAAACACCAGCGGACAGAAAATACTCTTCGTAATTTTGCTGTCGCGGTTGTAGTAAAGCGTGTCCCGCACCACATTGATGCCGCAGATGACCGCTCCCGTGAACGCGCCGAGCATACAGTAGTGAATCACGGACGTGAGATCCGCGGATACCTTCGCAAAAAGAATCGACCGCCGCTTTTTGAAAATATACGTAACGGCTGAACAGAACGTGGATGCCCAGCCGAAAAGCTGCGCTATGATCATAAACATACGCACGCCCTCCCGTCAATCCGCTGCCGCAAGGTCTCTCACAACCTCACCGGCTATAATCAGCCCGGAAACGGACGGAACAAACGCGGAAGACGCAGGCACCGCACGCCGCTTCTCTTCCCCGTCACCGCCCGGCTGAAAATGCGGACGGATCGCTTCCTCGCGGGAATATACCACCTTGAGCTTCTTCACACCGGATTTTCTGCACTCCCTGCGCACAACGGCGGCAAGAGGACACACGGACGTTTTGTAAATATCCGCAACCTCAAACCGGGTGGGATCGAGCTTGTTGCCGGCTCCCATCGCGGATATGGCACGAATGCCGAGCGCATCGCACTTTTTGATAATCGCCAGCTTCGACGACACCGTGTCAATCGCGTCAATCACATAGTCAAAAGACGAAAAATCCATTTTCTCCACATCCTCCGGCAGAACAAACGCCTGCACAAGATGCAGCTTCACCGATGGGTTCAGATCGTACAGTCTCTTCGCAGCAGCTTCCGTTTTCGGCATTCCGACCGTGGAAACAGAAGCAAAAATCTGCCGGTTGAGATTCGATTCGGCAACATCATCTCCGTCAATCAGCGTCAGCTCTCCCACACCGGAACGGACGAGCGCTTCCGCTGCGTGCCCGCCGACACCGCCGATGCCGAAAACGGCGACATGGGCACGGGACAGCCTGGCCACCGCCTCTTCGCCGAGAAGCATCGCTGTGCGGACAAGGGATTCGGGTATTCTTTCAGACATATTTCCTCCGTCAGATCTGCTGTGCGGTGAGTTTGATGAGCTTTTTTCTGTCATCGTCGTCCGCCGCCTTGTTTCGTTTCAGCGCACCGCATTTTCTGCACTTGTGCGTGATGACAAACCCTTTTTTCGGATCGGGTTCCGCTGTGACGGGATCCATCACGCCGTGACAGTCGGACGCGCGGTCGCCGGGGTTGATGTCGAGGTGGAGGGAGCAGAGACACACCGGACAGTGGTTGCGCGATGTGTACTTCAGCGGCGGCACCTCATGCCCGCAGTTTTCGCAGATGAAGGCATTGTCGTTTTTCGTAAATCGTTTGGTTTCCATATATACTCCTTACAGCGCCGCGTACCAGACAGCACCGGGCACCGCTTCAGCTTCCACGGGTGCGCCGTTTGTGGGCAGCACTTCCCCGTCCATACAGTACCACTGCGGACCGTCGATCACGATCTTTTTGCACTTTCTGTAGTCGAGCACCTTTTTGAATTTATCCAGAAGCTCCCCGTCTTCCCCGATGAAGGTACCGTCACGGTAGTACTTCACCAGCGACACAAAACGCAGCCGCGACACATCCCGCACAACGAGCACATCCATCAGCCCGTCCGAAACGGAAGCGATCGGCGCCGCGTGGAATCCTCCGCCGTAGAACTGCGCGTTGGCACAGGCGGTAAGAAGGATTTTCTGATCCCACGACTGCACGCTTTCCAAAAGGGGATTTCCGTCCCTGTCCGCACAGCCGCTCATGGTGATCTTCCCGCTGATCGCTTTTTTCCGTATCAGCGTCGTCACCACACCGGCAATATACGCAGCCGGGCCGCGCAGTACGGGAATTCTCTTGAATTTGTAGGTTTCTCGCACCACATCGCAGTCAAAACCCATGTTCGTCACATTTGCCGAGTAGCGCACCTGTCCGCCGACTGTTGTGCGGATGAGGTCGATGCGGTTCAGCTCGGCTTTTCTGAACACACCGGAATCATTGACATACGCGGAAAAATCGTTCCCCGATCCGGCGGGAACCACGGAAAACGACGCGGTCGCGTTGTGTCCCGACTGCATGATGCCGTTGACCGTTTCGTACACGGTTCCGTCACCGCCGTAGACGACTGCGTGCGCAAAAGGATCGCGTGAAAACAGTCCGGCGACAAGCTCCGTGATCTCACCCGCCCGCGTGCTTTCGAGGATTTCCCCGCCGGTTTTTGCAATGGCGGCTCTTGCGGCTTCGCAGTATTTCTGACTGCCGGATTTCGGATTGAGAATGTGCACCTGTCTGCGTTCGCTTACATTCGGCAGGGTAATTTTTTTCGTCTGGGGAATGGCAGCTTTCATGGGAACGATTTCCTTCCGTTTGTTGGATTGTATAAAAGGGTCTGTGCCGCGCCGGGAGTCAGTTCTGTTTCTGCACCGACTTGTATTCGTCGTAGAATTTATAGTACGGACACCCCGCACGACAATCCGACCGTTCGCGGTACAGATCGTCTTCGTCAATGTCAATCGTACAGCCGAGCGTACCGTCCTCGTCGATCACGTCATAATGCGCGCACGATTCGCACGGCGTCGGCTTGTCTTTTTTCTTTTTGATGGTCTTTTTTTCCGTTGTCATGTCAGTTCGTCAGATAATGGATGATTTCGTCTTTCGTATTTCCGATTTCTCCGCGCATCACGGCGTCGAGGGCTTCGGAGAGCTTTTCCCCGATTTCCTTCCCCCGGAATCCGCATGGCGTAAGGTCGCTGCCCGTGACCGTCAGCATGGACAGTCTGCGGACGAGGTTCTGTTCTGTCACCGAAGCGGCTTTTTGTCTGACCGCATCGGCTTCTTCGTATGACAGCGCACCACTGATGCAGGCAAACCGGGCAAGTGCGGCGGGAGCGTTGTCATCGGTGCGGCTCATGAGCTTTCGTATTTCATACGTGCCGGCAGACGGTGTGTCCGTTCTGTAGAGAAGCACATCCCTCATTTCAGCTTTCGAGGG
>JAFQLN010000137.1 GCA_017414585.1 Clostridia bacterium
CAGAATATGTCCGTAACCAAAACGTGCGCCATTTTAAAGTTTCTTTCGGAGCTACTTTTCAAATAAGCGACCGTTCCCCCGTTCCCCCCGTCCCCCTCTTACTCCCCCCGCGGAATCCCTCCACCCCTATGGACGCAATCAGACTCGTCGGTATTACGAAAACCTTCGGGGAAGTAGTTGCCAATAAGAATATCAATCTGTCGATCAAGCGCGGCGAGATTCTGTCTCTGCTGGGTGAGAACGGCAGCGGCAAGACAACGCTTATGAATATGCTTTCCGGGATATATTTTCCGGACGGCGGGCAGACGTTTGTGAATGAGCAGGAAGTCACGATCCGGTCACCGAAGGACGCTTTTGATCTCGGCATCGGGATGATTCATCAGCACTTCAAGCTCGTGGATGTGTTCACCGCCGCGGAGAATATCATTCTCGGACTTCCCGCAAACGGCAGAAAATCACTCGATATGAAAGCGGTGCACGCAAAGGTGCGCGAAATCTGTACCCGGTACGGCTTCGATATCGAACCCGATCAGAAGGTCTACGAAATGAGCGTCTCCCAGAAGCAGACACTCGAAATCGTCAAAGTCCTCTACCGCGGCGCCGATATCCTCATCCTCGACGAACCTACCGCCGTGCTCACACCGCAGGAAACCGAAAAGCTCTTTTCCGTCATGCGCGAAATGAAAAAAGACGGTAAAGCCATCGTCATCATCACCCATAAACTCCACGAAGTTCTCGACGTGTCCGACCGCGTCGCTATCCTGCGCAAAGGGGAATATATCGGTACCGTCGATACAAAGGACGCAACCGAACTCTCCCTCACCGAAATGATGGTCGGCAAGAAAGTCACCCTCGATATCGAACGTCCCGAGCCGGTCAATCCCACCAAGCGTATCGAAGTCAAGAACCTCACCGTCATGGGCGCAGAAGATCTCCCCGTCCTCAAAAACGTCTCCTTCGATATCTACGGCGGCGAAATTCTCGGCATCGCGGGCATCTCCGGCTGCGGTCAGAAGGAACTCCTCGAAGCCATCGCAGGTCTGCAGATCGCCACCGAAGGCTCCTCTGTCACCTTCTTTGACCCCGATAAAAACAACGAAGCCGAAGAACTCATCGGCAAATCCCCCCGCGAAATCAAGGAAATGGGCGTCACCCTCTCCTTCGTCCCCGAAGACAGACTCGGCATGGGACTCGTCGCTTCCATGGGCATGACCGACAATATGATGCTCAAAAGCTATCAGGAAGGGCACTCCTTCTTCACCGAACGAAAATCGCCCAAACAGCTCGCGGAGGATATCAAGGACGACCTCGCTGTCGTTACCCCGAATATCAATACGCCAGTGCGTCGTCTCTCCGGCGGCAATGTCCAGAAAGTCCTCGTCGGCCGTGAAATCGCGGCTGCTCCCACGGTTCTGCTGACCGCTTATGCCGTCCGCGGACTGGACATCCATACCTCCTATCAGATCTACCGCCTTCTCAACGAACAGAAGCAGAAGGGCGTCGCAGTCGTCTATGTCGGCGAAGACCTCGACGTGCTCATCGACCTGTGCGACAAAATCCTCGTCCTCTGCGCGGGGCAGGTCACCGGCATCCTCGACGGACGCACCGCTACCAAGGAAGAAGTCGGTCTGTATATGACCAAACTGAACAACGAACAGAACGGAAAGGAGAGCGCACATGAATAAACCAGCCGTCAACAACGGAGCCGGTCACAGCGGTGCCAATCATGCACACGAAGCCGGTCATGAGCCCCTCGTCCGTCTTGCCAAGCGGGACGGGGTTGACATCAAAAAGAAAATCACCATCCGCGCACTCTCCATCCTTCTCGCACTCGTCATCGACGCGGTGTTCATCGTCCTCGTCACGGGACTGAACCCCCTCGCTGTCTATGTCGAAATCTTCAAGGCAACCTTCGCAACCCCGCTGCGCTTCATGTGGGCGATGCGCGATATGGCTGCGCTCCTGTGCATCGGTATCGCTCTCGCACCCGCGTTCAAGATGCGCTTCTGGAACATCGGCGCGGAAGGGCAGGTTCTCATGGGCGGCTTCGCAACCGCGCTGTGCATGATGTACCTCGGTCCCGTTCTGCCCACGCCCGTTCTGTTCCTCGTCATGATTGTGACTTCCGTTCTCGCCGGCGCGCTGTGGAGCTTCTTCCCGGCATTCTTCAAGGCGAACTGGAACACGAACGAAACGCTCTTCACCCTTATGATGAACTATGTAGCCATCCAGATCGTTGCCTACGCGACGAACATCCTCCGCGGACAGCAGTCCTCCCTCGGCACGATCAACATGGGCACCCGCATCGGCTGGTTCCCGAAAATCCTCGGCTATGACTTCACCTTGAACCTCATCATTGTTGCGGTTCTGACCGTAGTGATGTACATATACCTCAAGTACACGAAGCACGGCTACGAAATCTCCGTTGTGGGTGAGTCGGAAAAGACCGCGAAGTACGCCGGCATTGACGTAAAGAAGGTCACGATCCGTACGCTGATCATTTCCGGCGCGATCTGCGGTCTGTGCGGCTTCATCACGGTAGCCGGCAACAAGCACACGATTGCGACGAACACGGCGGCGGGCAACGGCTTCACGGCGATCATTGTTGCGTGGCTTGCCAAGTTCAACACTTTCACGATGCTGCTGATTTCGTTCCTGCTGATCTTCCTTGAAAAAGGAGCGGGGCAGATTGCGTCCACCTACGCGATGAACGAATACATCTGCGACATTATTTCGGGCATTATTCTTTTCTGCATTCTCGGCAGTGAGTTCTTCATCAACTACAAGATGATTTTCCGCAAAAATTCCGGCAAGGGAGGGGCAGGCAAATGATTGAAACAACGCTTCTTGCATGGTTTATCCGTACGATTCAGTTCGGCACGATCATCATGTTCGGCTCGATGGGTGAAATTCTGACGGAAAAGTCGGGGAACCTGAATCTTGGTGTCCCGGGCATCATGTACCTCGGCAGTTTTGCGGGATTTGCGACGGCGTATGCATATGAAAACGCAGTGGAAAATCCGATTGGGATTATCTGTGTTCTGCTCGCGCTTCTGGCAGCGTTCTTTGCGTCTGCGCTGGGCGGTCTGATTTACAGTTTTCTGACGATCACGCTCCGTGCGAACCAGAACGTCACGGGTCTTGCTCTGACGACGTTCGGCATGGGTGTTGCGAACTTCTTCGGTGCGCTGATGCTGAAGGGTGAAGTCTACACGGCGGCGCCCGTATCGAATGCGGCATTCACGGCGAAGATTCCGTTCCTGTCCTCGATGGGCAAGGTTGGGGAATGGTTATTCTCCTTCGGATTCCTTGCGTATGCGGCGATTCTTCTTGCGGTCGTTCTGCACATTTTCCTGAACAAGACCCGTGCGGGGTTGAATCTGCGTGCGGTTGGTGAAAATCCTGCGACAGCGGACGCGGCGGGCATCAATGTCACGAAGTACAAGTATCTTGCGACGGTCATCGGTGCGGGCATTTCCGGCATCGGCGGGCTCTACTATGTTCTGGACTACAACAACGGCATCTGGGCGACGTCCGGTCAGGTGGAAGCTCTCGGCTGGCTGGCGGTTGCGCTCGTTATCTTCACGACATGGCGTCCGCTGAACGCGATCTGGGGAGCCTACCTCTTCGGTCTGCTCTACTGGCTCTACAACTTCCTTCCGAAACTGCTCGGCATCACCAACGTAGACCGCACCTCCTCCCTCTACCAGATGATCCCCTACCTCGTCACCATCGCTGTCCTCGTCATTGTCAGCCTCCGCCGCAAACGCGAATCCCAGCCCCCGGCTTCCCTTGGACTGGCGTATTTCCGCGAGGAACGGTAAGGTTAAGAGAGTACAAGGCTTTAGGCAAGGGGAGACGGTCGCTTTCTTGAAAGAAAGCTCCGCAAAGAACTTTAAACTGGCGCACGTTTCGGCGGCTGACATATTCTCTTGCTGATATGGGTTTCAGGAAGAGGGATTTGGATGGGTGCCTGCGCTGACATATTGTTGGTCCCAGTCGGCTGACATTTGATTGATCCACAGCCTGAGAAAATCGTTTGTGAGCGGTCAGGGACCTCTAACCCTGCCCGCCGCTGACATGATGCGTGTGCGTGATTTCGTTTTCTCTTTAAAGTTTCCTCTTTTAAAGTTTCTCTTTTAGTGAATGGACAAAATAATAAAAGGTATGATTTTCCGGTTTGGGAATCATACCTTTTTTGTTTTATTCGAGATACTGGATAACGTCGCGCACGTCTTCACGGCAGAGGGTACGCATTTGTTCGGCTTTTTCGGTGAGGGTCTGCACGATGGATGAGCGGTTTTTCATGACTTCTTCGGCGGCGGCGCAGACTTTTTGTGCGATGGTATCGGTCTCGGTGACTTTGATGCTGTACGGCTGACCGAGTGAATCCATCATTGCGTCCACTTTCGGGTCATACGACAGGCCGATGACGGGGACTGCCGCGGACGAGGCGAAAATCACGGCGTGCAGGCGCATACCGACGGTGAACTGTGCGTCCGAGAGCATCCCGATGAGTTCCGGTGCGGATGCGGGGGCATAGAGGACGGCGTTTTGGACGGATTTAGTGAGTTTTTCGCAGAGTGCGCGGTCGTGGCTTTCCTGCATGGGCAGAATCAGCGGGGTGAGGTGATAGGTTTTGCTGATCGCATTGCAGAACCGGACGCACTGTTCGAGGATTCGGTCATCGAGAGTTTTGATTTCCGCGGCAGTTTTTTGTCCCTGCGGCATGGAGCGGACGGACACGACGAAGTATTCCCCGGTCAGACCGAGATCGGTGCGGATTTTGGAAAGTCTTATGGGATCTGCGGATTGAATGAGGAATGCGGGGTCTGCGCGGACGGTGACTGCGCGCTGTACGCCGAGCCGTTCGATTTCAGCGGCAGATGCGGGGTCCCGGACGGAGACATGATCTGCGCCCTCAAGGGTTTTTCCGGCGAGTTTCCGATTGGAGTCATGGGAAATCGGACCGATACCGTTTGCGAAGACTGCGACTTTTGCGCCCCGGTGTTTTGCGGCGTTCATGACAGCGGCGTAATAGAGCAGGCTGCGTTTGCTCGTTGCGTCCTGCAGGAGGCTTCCGCCGCCGGAGACGAGCAGTTTCGCTTTGCCGAATGCGGAGAGGACAGCGGGGACGGAGATGCGGGAGATGCATTTCAGACCTGTCCGCCGTGCGTCCGCTTTCGGTTTTCTGGTAAGTGCGGCGATTTTCACGCCTTTTTTCTCCTGCGCGAAGGCGGCGGCGATGATATCGAGCAGACTTTCGTCCCCGAGGTTGCCAAATCCGTAGTACCCTGACACAACGAGGTCGGGAGCACCGAAATAGGGGGCAGGGGATGCGAGTGTTTTTTCGTACATCCGGACGTAGTCCTTCGCCATGCGGGCAGTCGTATAGTACTCTCCGACGAATGCGCGGTTATAGTCCCCCATTGCCGCCAGTTCATCCTTCGGCGCGGTCAGGAGGGCGGTGATATCGCGCAGAAGATCGTCCTCCGAAGCCTGTGCAAATCCGCGGCAGCAGAAATTGGTATCGACAGCGGGAGTGATTTTGGTTTCGTCAAAGATGCCGAGGGAACCCTGATTGCCCGCGAGAATGACGGGTTTAGCGGCTGCCATGGCTTCAAGCAGGGAGCGGGACACGCCGACGAAGATATCCGCTGCAGCGCAGTATTCATTCACGTTCGACACGGGACCGGTGGTGGTGATATACTGTCGTCCGATCTGCGCGTTGATCTGTTCGGCTTCGGTACGGATTTTTTCGTACTCCGTTCCGCCGCCGACGAGGAGCAGTTCTGTATCGGGG
>JAFQLN010000138.1 GCA_017414585.1 Clostridia bacterium
AGAAGCCGCCGAAATATCCGACCGCTTTGTCCCACATATGGTCCGCAAACCCGATGGTGTCAAACCCGAGTTCTTTTGCAATGTTCAGATAATCTGCCGCAACAGCTTCCGGTCTGGCACATTTCGACAGATTTGTGTGTACATGAATATCCTGTTTGAATTTCATGATTCTTCCTCCCTAACATGATTTATATGAGCATTCCCAGATCCCACAGCAGGCGTCCGAGCACATATTTGTCCCGGATGTCCTTCGCCATGAGGAATGCATCGTGTACATCTTCTTTGGTCAGTCCGATTTCTTCAAACGAAGTCGGATGACCGATTTCCTTCATAAACGCTTCCAGTTCTGCCGATGATGGCAGTTCTCCGATCATTGCGAGAATCTCCTCCCAGTGATCTGCTATCTTTTCAAGGCGCACGGCGTGTTTTGCGAGGTCGTATTTGCCTTCCTTTGCTTCACCGGCAATCATCGCTTCCGCACCGTGCCCGAGCTTTTCCCTCAGATACGCATTCCATGCTTCACCGTCAAATGTCTGCACGCACTGAAGTGCCTTTTCCCGGTTGGGTACGGTTTTCCGGAGTTCTTCGTATGCGCGGATGGTGATCAGCGATGCAATGCCGCATTGGATACCGTGCAGATCGGACGGTGTGCCAAATGCAAGCGCACGCATATCAAGAATATGGGAAATATAGTGTTCCATCCCCGATGCCGGACGGGAGATGCCCGCATAGTTCATGGCAAGCCCCGAAATGACCAGCCCGTTCATGACAGCAAGAACCGCCTGCTCATCGCCCCGTACTGCAGCAGCGCCGTTTTTTACACAGTCTGCAAGAGCGGCTCTGACGATTTGTGCAGCAGTATCGCAGTAGTCCTCTCCGATGAGCAATGCGGCGATTTTCCACTCGACAATGCTCACATATTTTGCCAGCATATCGCCGATCCCGGATGCGATCATGTGCGGCGGTGCGTCTGCAAGAATCCGCGCATCGCCGATAACGGCATCGGGACAGCGGGAGCTGAGCGAAATTTTCAGTCCTGCCCGCTCCATGGATGAAGTAGCCGAAGCAAATCCGTCCATGGAAGGCGCTGTCGCAACGAGAATGTACGGCACCCCCGTCAGATTTGCGAGAATCTTTCCCGTATCGTTGAGCACACCGCTGCCGAATACAAGAATTCCGTCACAGGAAGTATCCCAATACATAACCGCTTCCCCGACGAGCTTTTCATCCGGTGCGGGATGATCGCGTTCGATGACATGGAGGGTGTACGGGATATTCTTTTCCCGAAGGGAGGCGCAGCCCTTCTCCCCTGCCTTCGCATACGTATTCCTGTCACACAGGACAAACGGATGATGAACGCCGTACTTTTCCAGCGTAGGAATCATATCATCAGCGGCATTCATTCCCGTGATGCATTCCTTCAGCATTCCGAAATGCTGTCTTCCGCACGACGGACAGGCAAAACCGTCATGGGACATAAGCCAGTTCAGTGTATATTCCATGGTCACACCTCCACGCAGAGACGTGTTTTTTTGATATTTTCTTCGATGGTTCCGGTCTTTGCGAAAATGCTCGAGGTACCGCAGACGAAGAGATCCGCGCCTGCCTGCGACATTTTTACCGCATTTTCAAAGCTGACATTGCCGTCCACCTCGATTTCCACGTCGGTATAGCCGCGCTCATCGAGATAACGCCGGGTGTCCGCAATTTTGGTCAGGGCTGCCGGAATGAGCTTCTGTCCGGCAAATCCCGGGTTGACCGTCATCAGAAGCACACCGTCAATATCATCGAGCACATAATCGAGAACACACAGCGGTGTGGCAGGATTGAGTGCTGCCATTGCCTTCGCACCGCACGATTTCACAGCAGCAAGTGCACGCTGCAGATGATCGGTAGATTCTGCGTGAACGGAAACATATTCACCCGGCTGCGGTTTGAACCAGTCAATTTTCCACTCCGGTTCGGTAATCATGAGATGGATATCGAGCGGAATCGAAGTCATTTCGCGCATCACGCGGCAGAAATCCGTCCCGAGCGTATAATTCTTTACAAAAACACCGTCCATAATGTCAATATGCAGGTATTCCACACCGTTCTCTTCAAACAGAGCAAGTGTTTGGGGCAGGGTGCGGTAATCGACGCACATCATGGAAGGCGCGAGTTTCTTTTTCATAAGGTCATGTCCCTTTCACTCCTGAAACCAGACATCGGAAAATGCATCGTATGTGCATTTCCGGGTCGTTCATTTCAGATTCTTCCCCCATATTATAGCAGATAATCCGCGCTTCCGCAAGGCAAAATCCCCGATTTGTCCGTACAGACTTTTCCTGTGCAACTATTCGCAGTTCCGATTTTTATCCGGAATCGCGTCAATCGCTTGCAATCGGAGCCGCGGCATGATATAATCATTATGGAAAAGTTTTCAATACCAATACAACGGAGTTATGTTCTATGACCAATCCCGATATCCGTTATCTCGAACTTCTCTCACGCGATTATCCGACTGTGGAAGCTGTCGCGTCGGAGATGATCAACCTGTCCGCACAGCGCAGCCTTCCGAAAGGAACAGAATACTTTTTTTCCGACCTGCACGGCGAATATGAATCCTTTCTGCGTCTGCTCCGCTCGGCATCCGGTATGATCAAATCAAAAATCGACCTCATCTTTGAAAAAAGCATCTCTTCCGCTGAACGCGCGCACCTCGCTCTTCTCATCTACTATCCGGAACGGGAGATCAAACAGCTTATGTCCGAGGGGCTGCTCGACGATGAATGGCGCAGTCTGACGATTTATCGCCTCATTCTCGTGTGCGAATCGGTTTCTGCGAAATATACCCGTGCAAAAGTCCGTGCGAAAATGCCGAAGAGCTTTGACTACATACTCGACGAACTCCTCAACGTCACGGACGACGTCGGGCGGGAATACTATTACGCCGAAATCATCGCCTCCATCCTTGAAACGGGCATTGCGGACGAATTCATCGTTGCTGTCTGTTCCCTGATCCGCGCACTGACCATTGACCGGCTGCACATCATCGGCGACATCTTTGACCGCGGTCCCCGTGCCGACCGGATCATGGACGAGCTGATGACATTTGAACACATCGACGTCCAGTGGGGCAACCACGATATCAGCTGGATGGGAGCCGCTGCGGGCAACACAACCCTGATCGCCAATGTTATCCGCATCGCGCTCGGCTACAACAGCTATGACGTTCTCGAGGACGGTTACGGTTTGAACCTGCGTCCGCTTTCGATTTTTGCAACGGAAACCTACCGTGACGACCCGTGCACGCTCTTCTATCCGCACACCCTGGACGACATCGTCTACGACAGTGTGGAGCATTCCCTGACTGCAAAAATGCACAAAGCAATGGCGGTCATCCAGTTCAAGCTGGAAGGACAGCTGCTCAAAAAGCATCCCGAATACAAACTGGACTCCCGCAGACTCTTTGAAAAAACCGACTTTCGGCGAGGAACCGTTGAAATCGGCGGCACTGAATATGAGCTGACCGACAAGAATTTTCCCACCGTCGATCCGGATGATCCGCTCCGTCTGAGCGAAAGCGAAAGCGAACTGATCCGTATTCTTGCGTCTTCCTTCCATCACAGCGCCAAACTGAACACACACGTGAAATTCCTGTTCGCACGCGGATCCATGTACCGCTCCGTCAACGGCAATCTGCTCTATCACGGCTGCATTCCGCTGAACGAGGATGGGACATTCAAGGAAATCACACTTCCCTTCCGCGGCGAGGAAAACCGCACCTATCACGGCAAGGCACTTCTTGATCGCATCGGTCAAGCTGTCAACCGCGCTTATTTTGCTCCATTCGGTTCTCCCGAACAGCAGGAAGCAAGCGATTATCTTTGGTATCTCTGGTGCGGTCCCGATTCTCCGCTGTACGGCAAGGACAAAATGGCATTCTTTGAGCGCACACTGCTGCCGCATGATATCGGAGAACTGCGGGCAGAGCATTATGCACCTTACTACAAACTCAAAGACCGCCGCGATATCTGTGAAATGATTCTCAGCGAATTCGGTCTGCAGCCGGAAAAGGGACATATTATCAACGGACACGTTCCCGTTCTGCGCAGCGATGGGGAAAGCCCGATCAAAGCGGACGGCAAGCTGTTTGTCATCGACGGCGGCATCTCGAAGGCGTACCGCTCCAAAACGGGTATTGCTGGGTACACGCTCATCTACGACAGCCATTCTCTGCGCCTTGCAGAACACAAGCCTTACGACGGACATAACGCCAACATCACACCGAAAGTTTCAGTTGTCGAAAAGATGGAAAACCGCGTGAATATTGCGGACACCGATTACGGCCGGGAGCTTGCCCTGCGGATCAGTGATCTGCGTGCCCTGCTTGACGCTTACCGCGACGGTACCATTCTGGAGAAATAGGAAAAACAGCCATCATCCCGCAGCAGGCTGACAGACACAACGAAAGAGGACAATTATGTACACAAAAGAACAGCTAACAAATATCTTCAACCGCATCGGTCTGGTTTACGATGCATCCGCGCCGTGCGATCTTGCTCTCATGGCAGCGGTTCAGTGGGGATTTCAGCAGAATATCCCTTATGAAAACCTCGATATTCTCCGCTCCGTGCCGCTCTCCCTCGACTACGGCGATCTGTATGAAAAAATTGTCGTAAACGGACGCGGCGGCTACTGCTTTGAGCTGAACGGCTTCCTCGGCGAAGTTTACCGCTCGCTCGGCTATGAAGTCACCGAATACATGGCACGATATCTCCGCGGTGAAACGGAAGTTCCCATGCGCCGCCACCGTGTTCTCCGCGTGACCGGAACGGAAGGGATACCGATGATCTGCGATGCGGGAATCGGACAGTCCGCATTCCGTCTGCCGCTGGAAATGCGGGAAGGTTTTATCGGTGAACAGTTCGGTGAAGTCTACAAAGTAGAGAAGGAACCGTTCTTCGGCTGGGTGATCTCCGATCTGCACAAGGGAGAATGGCGCCGGTTCTACGCCTTCACGGAGGAAGAACAGCTGAATATTGACTACATCATGCCTTCTTTCTGGTGTGAGCACGCCGCCCAGTCCCCGTTCACATCGGCGGAAATGTTCTCCATCAAGACAGAAACAGGACGCATGACGCTGGACGGAAACGTGTTCCGTATCTTTGATGGAGAAACCGTTACCGAACGTTCGCTGGACGAGAGTGAAATGCCGGACATTTACCGCGACGTCTTCGGTCTTCCCTACTGCAGTGAATGGAAACAGGAGGGTGTACGATGACCGATCATGCCGCTCTTGCTGAACAGTATTTCCGTTCCGGATGCAATTGTGCGCAGTCCGTAATCTGCGCGTTCGCCGACTGTACCGGACTGGATTTTGAAACGTCCATGAAGCTCGGTTCCTCGTTCGGCGGCGGATTCGGACGGATGCGCGAAGTCTGCGGTGCGTTCTCCGGAGCCTGTCTTGTTGCCGGTCTCCTCTGGGGATATGACGATCCCGCGGCAAAAACCGAAAAAGCCGAGCATTACGCGCTGATTCAGGACATGGCTGCGCGTTTCCGTGAACAGAACGGTTCGATCATATGCCGCGAGCTTCTGGAAGGCGTGGAATCCTCGACCGATTCCGAACCCAGTGCACGGACAGCGGAATATTACAAAAAACGTCCCTGCGCGAAAATCTCCGCCTGCGCTGCGGCAATTCTCGATGAAATCATCGCCGAACGCGGCTGGAACAAGGAATAAAAAAACACGGGCACTCTCTATTCGGAGAATGTCCGTGAATTTTTGTACAATCTTTTATTCCGGCAGGGATATTACAGCACCTGCACATCCGTGACATACGCGTTTTTTGTAACGACCGGTTCTTCACCGCAGACGGATACCCGTTCGAAAGTGATGCCGGTGATCGGCTTGTCTTCCTTACCCTGGAAGAGTATTTCTCCGGAAATCGAAGAATCTTCCCGATGCTCCATGACAATATCCCGGAAAACAACATTTCTGATCCCGCCCGGTGTACTCTGGTCTCCCGGAAGCGAACCAAACCAGAAATCATCACGGAAAGACATCCCGATCAGCCGCTGGCAGGTATCAATATGAATCCGCTCGAAACGAATGTCTTCAAAAAAGGTACCGTGGAGACAGCAGATATTCATAACGGAACGCTCGTCCAGCTTTTCGTGATGGTCACGGTCATCCCACGAATAGATGACTTCGATATCGCTGAAAGAGATATTCCGATAATATGCTGCGCGGGTTTCCGCTCCGAGTCCCATACAGTTGTTGCAGTCATTCCAAAGCACGCAACGGCTGAAATGTATGTTTTCGATCGGAGGACAATCCGACGGCTTATCTTTTTCGCCTGCCAGACCTTTCAGTGCAATGCTGTCATCACAGGCACGAATGAAAGAGTCTTCCACGGTTACATGGGAGGAATTGGTGATATCGATCCCGTCGGTACTAGCATAGACGGGACTGACGATTTTCAGCCGTCTCACGAAAATATTCTCTGAGCGGTAAAAATGAACAGTCCAGTTGTGCAATCGGTGTGCGTGACAGATGATTCCTTCCACTCTGACACCGGACATATGTGCCGTAGACAGACAGATATTGCTGCAGCGCGAACGTGCGGCAACCTCTTCACTGCGCATGATCATACCGCTTCCTTTGACAGTGACATTGCCGCCGTCCGACATGGAAACCGATCCGTCAATCACAGCCCCGCCGGCAAGATACAGCGTTTGCCCCGACTGAAGGACAAGCTCGCCGCTGCCGCCGTTTTCGGTCAGGTCATAATAACCGGGAGCGAAATAAAGCAGATTTTCTTCCGAGCATACAGGCGCTTCATGATCAATCGGATTGGAAAAGATATGAAGAACCTCGCCCTTGAAATTGCCGTCAAGGACCAGACTGAGCGCATGAACGGGGCGGTTCACCGTGTATGTGATTGTCTGACCGTGGATCTGTGCCGTTACGCCTTCGCTTTTCGGGTAAAGCTCCGCCGACCGGAAAGGAATCTTCACCGTGATTTCCACAGTCACATCCTGTCCTTCATCCGCATCGAAAATCCCGAATGAGATGATTTTTTCCCATTCGTTCCGTTCGGACATCAGTCCCAGCGAAGTGCCGTTTACCGCAACGGAAAACACGCTTTCACGATTGGGAGCCTGTTGTGGTACATCATAAACAATACAGTGACGCTCTTCATTCATGATAAAAACTCTTTTCTGCCGGCTGGGGAATTATTTCTTGAGCGCAACAGCTTCCTTTACTTTTTCTGCGATGGAAGCCGCGTCGAGCTTGTAGTAGGAAAGAAGTTCCTTTGCGGGACCGGAACGACCGAATTCGTCGTTGATGCCTACACGGAGTACGGGAGTCGGGCACTTTTCGCTGAGGCATTCGCATACAGCTGCACCGAGACCGCCGATAACGGAGTGTTCTTCAACGGTAACAACAACGCCGCAGCGCTTTGCTTCCGCAACGATGAGTTCTTCATCAAGGGGCTTGATGGTGGAGATGTTGATAACGGAAGCGTTGATGCCGTCAGCTGCAAGCATTTCCTTTGCGAGGAGAGCCTGTTCCACTTCAATACCGGTAGCGATGATAGCAGCATCGTCGCCGTCAGCCATCTTGGTGCCCTTGCCGATTACGAATTCGTAGGAGTCGTCGAATACGTTTGCAACAGCCATTCTGCCGAAGCGGAGGTATACGGGACCGACGTATTCGATAGCAGCCTTTACTGCAAGTCTTGCTTCAACAGCGTCAGCGGGGTTGATGATAACCATGCCGGGAATCGCACGCATGAGCGCGATATCTTCGTTGCACTGGTGGGTAGCACCGTCTTCACCAACAGTGATGCCTGCGTGCGTAGCGCCGATCTTTACGTTGTTGTGGGGATAACCGATGGAGTTTCTGACCTGTTCAAAGCTGCGTCCTGCCGCAAACATTGCGAAGGAAGAAGCGAAGGGGATTTTGCCGCACAGGGACATACCTGTAGCAACACAGATCATGTTATTTTCTGCGATACCGCAGTCGAAGAATCTTTCGGGGAATTTCTTCTTGAAGGTACCGGTCTTGGTAGCTGCGGCAAGGTCAGCGTCAAGAACTACAAGATTTTCATATTCAGCGCCGAATTCCGCAAGCGCATTGCCGTATGCTTCACGGGTAGCAATCTTATCAGCCATGTTCGTATTTCCTTTCTCTTATCTTTCGCCGAGGTCTGCCATAGCGATTTCATACTGTTCCGCGTTCGGAGCGGCGCCGTGCCATGCAGCATTGTTTTCCATGAAGGAAACACCCTTACCCTTGGTGGAGTGGGAGATGATCACGGTAGGCTTGTCGGTGCACGCGCGTGCTGCCTTGTACGCAGCTTCGATGGAATCGAAATCGTGTGCGTCAGCTTCTACAACATTCCAGCCGAATGCAGCAAACTTTTCCGGATACGGTGTGGGGTTCATAACATCGGTGATCTTACCGTCGATCTGGAGACCGTTGAAGTCAACGAGCCAGCAGAGATTGGAGAGCTTGTAATGACCTGCGAACATAGCAGCTTCCCATACCTGACCTTCCTGGGTTTCACCGTCACCGAGAATGGTGTAAATACGAACGTCGGTATTGTCGAGCTTGTTTGCAAGAGCCATACCGCAGGAAGTGGATGCGCCCTGACCGAGAGAACCGGAAGTCATTTCAACACCGGGGGTGTGCTTCATATCCGGGTGTCCCTGCAAATAGGATGTCGTCTTACGGAAAGTCTTGAGATCTTCAACCGGGAAATAGCCGCGGTGTGCCAGTGCGGAGTACAGACCCGGTGCACAGTGACCCTTGGAAAGAACGAGACGGTCGCGGTCAGCCTTTTTCGGATCTGCCGGATCAATGTTCATTTCTTCAAAATATAAATAGGTGAGTACATCAGCGATCGAGAGGCTTCCGCCCGGATGACCGCTGTTTGCCGAGTAAACTGCGTCGATGATTCCTACACGGATCTTACGGGCAATCTCAGTAAGTTCGGTTTTTCTTTGTGTGTCCATTGTAAACCATACCTTTCTTTGGAGTCAATACTACCGTCCCTGACGGCATAATTATGAACATTATAATTGTAACCCATTTTGAGGAAATTGTCAATCATTATCAGAAAATTTCTGTCTTTTCCTCAGTGGACACAGATTTCTTTGCATCTGCACAGAACATTTATAACTTTTTTTACAAAAAGACTTGACAAATCTACCCTGATCGACTATAATAAGAAAGCTGAGTGTGATGACAAAGCCGCATTCGCCTGTGTATATCTGATACGCAGAAAACTTGGTACGGAGTAGTACTCAAGAGGCCGAAGAGGCGCCCCTGCTAAGGGTGTAGGCCGGGCAACCGGCGCGAGAGTTCAAATCTCTCCTACTCCGATGAATGAAGACGGAATTCCTGTTCTGACGGGAGTTCCGTTTTTGTTTTTTCCGCTTTTTCTCCCCGGCTGTCAGCGGCACATTGCAGATTTTTACAAAAATCACTGGTATTTCCGCCTCCGCTGATGTATAATGAAAGAAAAATCCTCTGCATTCAGAAAAGGAGAGCTTTCATGCAAACTGACACTTCTAAGTATCGCAGTACCGTTATCACCTCCTCCATTCCCCAGCTCCGCGATCCCTGTGTTCTGGTCGAAAACGGTATATACTACGCCTATGGCACAGGATGGACCTGCTGGAAAAACACCTCCGGTTCTCTCACCGGAACATGGACAAATCTCGGATGCGTTGTCAGTGTTCCCGAACATTCCAAAGGCTGTCACTGGGCTCCGGAAGTACACAAATACAACGGTGCCTACTATATGTTTACCACCTATCAATCCTCGCAGACCAACCGCCGCGGATGCACCATTCTGAAGTCGGATCGTCCCGAAGGTCCGTTTACCGAAATCAGCGGCGGACACCTGACGCCTGCCGGCTGGGATTCCATCGACGGAACCTTTTATGTTGATCCTTCCGGTCAGCCGTGGATGATCTTTGTACACGAATGGGTTTCGATGCCCGATCGTGTCGGCACAATGGCGGCAGCCAAACTCTCCGGCGATCTGACGCACTTCATCACCGAACCGATCGAGCTGTTCCGTGCAGATGCCGCTCCGTGGGCAGCATTCGGTGTGACGGACGGATGCTGGATGTACCGCACGGCAGGCGGACAGCTTCTCATGCTGTGGTCGAACTGTGACAATGCGGGATACTGCGTCGGTATTGCACGGAGCAGAAACGGTTCCGTCGAAGGTCCGTGGGAACAGGATGAACAGCTTCTTTTCTCCAAAAATCTGACCGGTGAATACGATGGAGGGCACGCAATGATCTTTACCGACACGGACGGGCAGATGTACCTTTCCCTCCACTCGCCGAACAATCCTTCTCAGGGCAGACCGGAAACACCCGTTTTCGTTCCTGTCCGCGAAGAAAACAATACCCTGATCTGGGATTTCTGAAAAAGGTGAACACATTGACTGCTCTGCACTTTATTCCGACCTTCCATCACGACATTGCCTATCTCCGTCCGGAGAGCTGGTATACGGCAACAGCTGTCAGAATCCTTGACCGCGCCGTTTCTCTGATGGAACAGGATGAAAACTACACATTCACCGTTGAACAAGCTTATTTCTTCGACGAATACTGGAAAATGCACCCTGACAAGCAAAGCACCCTCCGCACACTCTGCGAAAAGGGACAGCTCCACTTTGCACCGGGCTTCTGGGCTGTGCCGGATATGTCGATGCTCTCCGGCGAAAGCCTATATATGCAGGCTTATTACGGCAGAAAAATCCTTGCCGAAACCGTCGGATATGTCCCCAAAACCGCATTTATCGCTGACTGCTGGGGGCACAGCGCCGCGCTTCCGCAGATCATCCGGCAGTGCGGGTACGATACCTACACCTTCAGCCGCTGTATGGAAAAGTCTTTCGACATCGAAAACTTTCGCTGGCGCGGCATCGACGGTACGGAACTGAACGCGCACTGGATGTCCACGGCATATGCGGGACTTTCCTTCCCCGATACCGTACCTGCGGTCAATGCGGAAGAACTGCATTGGGAAAATGCTTCCGCAGACGGAATCCGCCGGCTTGCCGCACGCAACGCTGAACATTGCGGAGAGGACAGCCAGATCATGCCTGTCGGCGGTGATATGCGGATGCCCTCTCCTGCCGCTCCCGCCATCGTCCGTGAACTGCAGAAACGCGATGACCTTCCCGCACTCGGTTTTTCTTCCTTTGAAAAAGCCTTTGCCGACATAGACTTCGCCTCCAAACCCGTTTATGAAGGTGAATTCATTTCATCCCTCAAAGGAACCTTTGCAACGAACATCCAAATCAAGCTGCACAACCGCGCCATGGAATCCATGCTGTACGCGCTGGAAGTGCTGTCCGTCCTGAAGGAACAGGATGCCGATTTCTCCGAGCCATGGAAAACAACGCTCAAGAATCAGTTCCATGATATTCTCTGCGGCAGTATCTGCGATGAAAGTCTTCTGCAGGTATCGAGCGAATATGCCCAATGCGCCGGACAGCTCGATGCAATCCGCAGAGAACTGACAGGCGGCGGAGATACAGCCGCCTTCAACACCCTCAATTTCCCGGTCAGCGGCATCCGATGCAAAGACGGTACGTACACTTCTTACGCCGGTGATGCATTTGCCCCTGTTCATGAGAGCGTTCTGCACGGCGAGGAAATCTCCCTGCCCGCTGTATTTGAAAATACTTTCTACAGTGCCGAAATCAATGCCCGCGGCTTTATTACATCTCTGACCGACAAGCAAAGCGGTACGGTTCTCGTTAATAATCCCGCAATCCCCTTCGGTTCTCTGCAGATGCAGACCGACAACGGCGACAACTGGGTGGAATTTGAATATCCGTGGGAAGAGGATGCGACGCTCTATACCACAAACGTCCCCGATCCGTACGACCGCCGCTCCCTCCCGACACATCCGAAGGTACAGATTGCCGCAAACGGCGTTGAACGTGCATCGGCTGTTTCCTTCGGCGAAGACGGTCTCGTTATTACCCAGACCGGGCATCTCCGCTACTGGATTACGGATGTGCCGTTCACTATCACCGTCACCCTCTCGAAAAACAGTCCGCGCATCGAGTATCACACAGAGCTTGACAACAACACCAAACGCATCCGTATCCGCGCCGCATTTCCTCTGGCACAGGCGGACAGCCGCATCCGTTATCAGATTCCCTACGGCATCATCGAACGCCGCGAAGGTCCCCAGCCTGCCCAGCGGTTCATGGACTGCTCTTCCGAAAACGGAGGACTGGCATTGCTCAACCGCGGTCTTCCCGCCAACAATACCGAAAACGGCATCATGATGCTGACACTCTTCCGCTCCGTAGCCATGGAATACAAATGTCAGAGCGCACTGTCGTACAATACCGGCGAGCATTTTGCATTCGACTACGCCATCGTTCCCCACAGCGGCAGGGCAGATGATCTTCTCTGGAAAAATGCGCTTTCCTTCAACACGCCGCTCATCGAAACCGATGCGCCGCTTTCTGCGTGGAAAGTCGAGAATGCTTATCTCTCCGCCATGCGCAGAACCGAAAACGGCGTATTTCTGCGTCTCTACGCCGGCACGGATCAGGCAAAAAATGCGGTGATTACCGTTCCTGCGGGATATACCAAAGCAGCTTTGACGGACGGGCTCATGTGCGCCGTGGAAGCGTTCCCTGTATCCGGCAGACTGGACATACAGCTGAAGCCGTTTGAAGTCCGGGGTATTCTCTTTTATAAAGAATAATCCACAAAAAAGAATATTTGTTCGGCATTCCTCATATTTCCTCTTGACAGGAGGCTTTGGATGTGGCATAATATACCCAGAAACGAACGCATTTTCTTATTTAAGAATTTTCGTTCTGACCGGAGGTGTTTATGCCCGATGCCTATACAAACTGTCCCGTAATGGAAAACGAGCGGTTCCTGCTGCGGCTTGTTTCACATACAGACACAGCCGATCTGCTCCGGGTCTATTCCGACGAGCGTGCCGTGCCGTTTTTCAACAGCGACAACTGCCATGGAGATGATTTTCCTTATACAAGCACAGATCGGATGCGCCGTGCGATTGCACTCTGGCTTGAAGACTACGAGAAACGGCACTGTATCCGCTGGACCATCACGGACAAAGCCGCCGGTGAAGGAATCGGTACGATGGGATATTTTATCCGTACATCGGATGATTACTTCACGGACTGCGGGATTCTCCGTCTGGATCTGCGTTCCGACTGGGAGCGTGCGGTAAAAATCCGGGCGATTCTCGATGTCGTCATCGAACCGCTGTTTGACCTGTTTTCCTGCCGGATGATGGCAACAAAAGCTATTCCCGAAGCAGCCGAGCGGATTTATGCACTGGAAAAAGCAAAATTCCGTCTGTCTCCGCACAAACTCCGCGGACACGGCATGAAGGAATACGGCAGCTACTACATTCTCAAACGTCCGAAAAAGGAATAGCTCTCCCGCAAAAAGGGAGCTGACTGAGGTTTTATCCTCTCATCAGCTCCCTTTTTTTTGGATTGATTTATTCAGCAGCAGGCATTTCCGTCATGCGCAGTTTCGGGCAGGCATACGGATAGAGACGGACGGTTTGTGCTTCTCCGATGCCCTTTCTGGACTCTGGAATCTTTGCGCAGACCGTGTCGTAGCCGTCTTCATAGCCCCAGTCGATCTTCTGCATCTTCGTTTCGATCATCACCGGCGGATTCTTCGACGAGAACGGAACATCCCCGACTTCTCCTCTGATAACCGTCAGTTCATCCGATGCGAAAGCATAGTTCCAGTCGGACTGCGGGATCAGTTCATAGTCGCAGTAGGGGAACTTTCTTTCCACGTTATTGCGGGTATATTCCACCATCTTCCATTCCGCTTCGATCGGCAGCGAGAAGACGAGAGAACCGCACTGAACGGACTGCAGACCGTAGGGTCTGTCAACAAATACGGGCTTGGTTTCGTAGGACACGGTGATCACACGTGTTTCTCCCGCGGGCACTGCAAAGATGAGGCTGTCCGCTTTTTCAGCTGCGGCACCGTTCACGGTCAGATTTTCGGCAAATGCCGGAACACGCACGAGCAGCTTCATATCCTGCTTCGCGCAGACCGTATAGGTAAAGCTGTTTTCAAAGGGATAATTGGTTTCCAGTGTCACATCCGCTGTTTCCGCAGTCAGCTTTGCGGGAACGGGCACTGCCGAAACAATGGTGTCTCCGTCCTGCATGAATGCAGCCAGTGCGAACTTCGGCCATGCCTGATTGAAGTTTGCCGTACAGCAGCCGTAACTGGGTTCCAGCCCGAACATATTCGATTCCGGGCCGTTGGTGCGCCAGATCGCCTTTCCGGGGAAACGCACACAGGCAATCTGGTTCGCCTGCTGGTCATACTGATGCGTCCACATATCGTCGGAAATGGTTGCAGCCAGTGCATTGAATGCCACGACTTCCAGTCTTTCTGCCCATTTCTTATCGCCTGTATAGGCGTAGAGAAGTTCGTAGGAATACATTAGCTCCGCAACCGAGCACAGTTCCGTTCCCTGAATCGGAGAAAGTCCCGAGAGACATTCGTCACCGGTGAAAATGCCGACGGGCGTGCCGTTGTAATCCCTCAGAACCTTCGTCAGCCGTTCTGCCTGATCGGTATATGCTTCGCCGAGCAGGGTGTGTGAAACCGCTTCCGCTTTGACCATCATCGCCAGATTGACGATATGGGTTTCAAAGGTCCACTTGTTCAGCGGTCTCTTCCAGCGTTCCGTCAGCTTTTCGTAATCGAGACCCTGTTCGCGCAGAATTTTTGCCAGTTCACCAATCCACGGTTCGTCACAGCGGGCAGCAAGGAAATTGAGAGAAATAAAGGTTTCAAACCAGCGCGCTTTGCCCCAGCTGAAGAGTTTGGCTGTGCCGGAGGAAAGAACTTCGTAATAATTTTTCAAAATGCGGTAAACGGCATCCGGAATCCGTTCGTCACCGGAGCATTCGTAGTACACAACCAGAACTTTTGCAATAAGCTGCACTGCCCACGAGTCATAGCTCGGAATAGCTTCTTCGGAACAGGGGCAGATCCAGCCGGATTCCTTCTGCTGTGCGAGAATGGCGTCAATGTACTTCTTCGCACGCGCGATTTTATCTTCGTCTTCCAGAAGGTACGCAAGCGGAATAAAGCCGTCGAGCCAGTAGGGGACACGCTCCCATCCTTCTGCATCCCCGCCGATCCATGCGCTGTCACGGACGTCTCTCCAGACCTTATCCAGATTGCCGCTCAGCCCGTCCGCCTGAATTTCAAGCTGTCTTCTCAGCCATCCTGCGGGCTTGAGTTCCTTCGAGGTAAACATGGTCCACTTTGCCATATCACTTTCCTCCGTAAAGTTGAATTTTTTCTGTATTACCTTTATTTTATCACACAAATACGATTTCACCATGTACAAAATCGCTTCTCATCCTTGCAAATATCACAAGTTTGCGGTATAATATTTCCGGTGATGCATATGAAAGGAATTCTGCTCAGCAAACCCATCCTCTACAAGCACGCTTCCCTGCGATATTTTGAGCCGCACGAACACCACATCACGCGGTATTCAATGGATGATGTGCTCCTGCTTGTATTTGAAGGGGTTCTCCGCTTTTCAGAGAACGGCACGCCGTATGAAATTCATGCCGGTGAATACTTCATTCAGGAACACGACACTTTTCAGGAAGGGGAACAGGAAAGCGATGCCCCCGCTTATCTGTATGTCCATTTTCAGGGAGAGTGGGCAGATGAAGGAAATATCCTTGCCGGACGCGGTTCGTTTTCCTGTGAGGAACTTTCTCCCTGCTTTGACCGGCTGGACAGTCTGTTCCATGCTGAGGCTTCGTATATTGAACAGTGCGCAGTCTTTTACGAAATACTCTCCCTGCTCTGCCGAAAGCACAGTACCCTGACCCTCGCGGAAGAAATTGCCGCCTGCATCGAAGAAAACTGCTCCTCCGATCTGACACTGGCAGCTCTGAGTGAACGGTTTCATTTCAGCAAAAACCATATCATCAATCTGTTCCGGCAGACCTATGGCATGACGCCGTTTTTCTATCTCAACCTCGTGCGCATCAAAAAAGCGCAGAGACTGCTGGAAGTTACCTCCCGCACAGCCGAGTCCATCGCCTTTGAATGCGGGTTCTGTGATTACTCCCACTTTTATAAAACCTTCCGGCAGGTCAGCGGCACAACACCGAACGCATGGCGTCAGAACTGCCGGATGCAGGCTTTGAAATAATCCTAAAAAAAGTCCGCCGCTCCGATTCGTGTTATTCGCACGATCTGCGGCAGATTTTTTTATTCACTTAACTGTTCGTGCACACGGTTGCCCCAACAGTCAATGATCACGGCGTTATCCTTTTTATCCTTGTGCCAGACGCGGTTTTCTTCCCACATCAAATCATATTCCCCGTTGTATTCCCGGCACGCAATGGTCAGGCTTTCCCCCGCACCGATGACGGTTCCTTCCGGAAATGCGAACATTTCACGCCCGCGGACGGAAATGACGGTCCAGCCGGTCAGATCCACCGCATCGTTTTCAAAATTCCGGATCGTCACAAGCTGGTCTGCTTTCGACACAACGGTAAAACGAACATCGCGCGATTCTTCCGGTGCTTCATAGTTTTCCGTCCGGATCGTCCCGTCTGTTTCAATCGTTACCAGCACGCCGAGTTCACTCTCGTCCGTAATATGGACTTCGGCATTCTCTTTTTCGAGCAGCTTGATCACGCTCTTGTGCGCGCTGCCTTCATCTTCATCCCGGTCTGTGGAAATCACGGCAACGGAGGGCGATGCTGCCCGGATGAACGATTCGGAGCTTGCCTGTTTGCATCCGTGGTAGCCGACCTTGAGAATATCACAGTCGAGCGGCATTTCGCTGTAGAGAAGCGAGGTTTCTTCGTCGTACATCATGTCTCCGGCAAAAAGCGCGGTGACTCCGTTGACCTGCAGGCGCAGAACCAGAGAATTGTTGTTGTCATCGGCGGGATTGTACCGAATCGGTCCGAGCACTTCAAAATACACGCCTTCCGCAAGCTCCGCAACAGCTCCCGGGTCGAGGGACACACGTTCCGTTTCCCCGCGCAGATTTTCGATCTTCATCCAGTCGGATGATATGGAAGAAGTATAAACCTTCCCGACCTGATACATTTCAGCAAGTGCGGCATATCCTCCGGTGTGGTCGTTGTCCGTATGGGAAATGAACACGCCATCCAGCGATTCCACGCCGATATGATCCAATGCTGCTTCGATAACCGGTACGGATGCCGCAGTCCCCGTATCAATGAGGTAGTTTTTTTCATCTATCTGCACGAGAATGGCATCCGCCTTCCCCGCATTGATGAAGAGAATCCGCGCCGTATGTTCCCCGGACGGGACAATATTTTTATAGTCATCCAGAATCCCGCGGTCTTCCCTTCCGGGTATGACAGGTGCCGCGGTGCTTTCCGTCTGTGTATCCGGCGTATCATCTGCGGCTGCGCATCCCGTCAGGAACAGAAACAGTGTAAAGAAAAGAATCCAGTATTTTCTCAAACAATCAGCCTCTCTCAGAAACGGGAACAGCGGCGTGCTCTCCCGTGCATTTTATATATTGTATCATTTCCACGCGTTTTCCGCATCGGAACAGAACTTACACCAAGGCACAAAGTGCGGCTAACCGTGCGACAATCTCCGCAGCTTCGGCACGCAGAGTTTTCACGGCAGGCAGAAGCGCTCCCTCGTCGTGGATGAGACGGTTCGCCCGGCAGTAACGCACGCCGTCCAGCGCCCAGTCTGCAACGGAATCGGTATCGGTATACGGCAGCTGTACCTGTGCATACTCCGTGATACCGGCACCGAGCTGCAGTCCGAGCTGTGCGACAATTTTGATCATCTGCTCATGCGTGATGTCTCCCATCGGGTCGAAACGGTTTTCACCGACGCCGTTGACCAGTCCGAGCTGTGCAGCCCAGCCGACATACGGTGTATACCACTGCCCGTCCGGCACATCCGAAAAATCGGAGTGAATATAATCGTCTTTATTCACTCTGCACAGCCGTCCGAGCACGGTTACAAACATGGCACGGGTCAGAGGGGCATCCGGTGCGAATTTTGTCGAGGACACCCCCTGAAACAACCCTTTGTTATACACAAAACGGACAGCAGCGTAATGCCTGTCTAGGCGCGACACGTCCTCAAACGGCATGGGAGAGTAAAACTCTTCGATATCAAAGTCCTTGATCGGCGAGATTTCGATGCGCCGCTCTTCCTCCGTCTCCGTCCCGTCAGGAATCGGCTGATCGGCGTACAGATATTCCAGCGCATTCTTATAAACCCCGGAGCCGAAGAAGCGTTCCCCTGTCTCCGCTTCGTGAAAAACCATGATGGAGCTGTTCTTCGGGTTGTAAATCAGAATCCGGTACGGGGTATTCACAAAGATATACCCACGGTACTCTGCCACGCCAGAAAAAATGCCGACCCAATAGCGGCTTTCGGTTTCATCCGTGTACCATTTTTCCTTAAAGGATAAAATTTCCGTTTTTCCCTCTCCGCTGATATCGGACACAAGCAGTGCGCGCGCGGCAAGGTCAATGTAATACCACTGTCTGCCGCACCAGACCATCGGAGACAGAATATCCTTCCAGATCGCCTCCGTGTAAACGTCCGATGTGCACACAATACCGCTCTCCCACCCGACATGCGGATCGGATGTGTGCATGATTTCCTCATCGTTCAAAAGAAAATTTTCATGTATCACTCTGCCGATACGATCGGGGGCAGGATCGTCATACACCAGATCCGCGTGATACCATTCACCGTCAACCTTCACCAGATTCCATGCGTGATTCATTTCCTCCGAGGCTACCATAACCGAATGCATCCCCAGTTCACGCAGAACGGCAATATATGCCAGTGCATAAGCCTGACACACGCCTTTCCGTTCGCAGAACAAGGAGTATGCATCATAATACGTCTGGCTCTCATCGTAAGAACAGGCTGCGATCAGATAATCATGCACCCAGAGCGCTTTTTCGGCTTCGGACAGAGACGGATCAACCATGGAAACGATGTAAGACAGTTCCTGTTCGTACCGGAGCTGTGCCGCATCCAGTTCCTCCCCCGTCATTTTATACTGAAAACTCACGGCAGTGACAATATCCTGCACACCGACAGTTTTGTAGTAATACGATATTTTATTTTCGAGATAGAAGAATTCCGGTGTTGATGCAAGAATATCAGCGTAAATCTGCATCAGATCATCCGTGCGCAGTTGATAGGCAGACAGATCCGTCTGCTCTGCCTCATCCGCAATGGCATTGTACAGATGCTCGTAGATTTCTTCGTACTGTTCGATTCCGTTCTGCTGCTCATAGCCGGCATAATCTGCGGATACCGAAGCTGCACAGACTGCCGAAAGCAGGATTGCCAGAAACAGGCAAGAGATAAGTTTCATTGCGTTCCAATCCACCGGCAGATTTGATGCAGTATTCACAAGAAAGCTTGTTTTTGTGCAGAACAATATCCGTCCGCGCGCAAAATCGTGAACCTGCCGGAAATTTTATATTTATCAAATTTGAACAGGAGCTGATAAAACTCGGAAAGCCGGACTTTTTCCGAGTCCGGCTGACCAATGCTGTCCTGTGTATTCTTTTATCCTGCCGAGCCGTTTCAATCTGCGAAAGGATCGATCAGTGCGTGCATGGATTCTGCGAGTTCGGGAACTTCCACGGTACGTCCGCATTCAAATGCGAGCCAGCCGTTGTATCCGGTCTTTTCGATTGCCTTGAAAATGTTCGTATAGCAGAGTTCGCCGGTACCGGGCTGCTGTCTTCCGGGGTTGTCTGCAATATGGAAGTGACCGATGAGGTCGATGTTATTTGTGATATTGCGGATGACATTGCCTTCGGAAATCTGCTGATGATAAATGTCGAAGAGAATCTTGCAGTTCGGGCTGTCAACGGCTTTGATCATCCTGACTGCTTCTTCCGTCGTAACAAGGAAGTAACCTTTGTGGTTAACAAGTACATTGAGCGGTTCGAGAACGATCATGATGCCCTCATCTTCCGCGATTCTGGAGATTTCCTTCAGTGTGCCGACACAGATATCAAACTGTTCTTCCCGCGATACATCAAAGCGTTCGTTGCCGGTTGTTGCGATGATGGTCGGAACATTCATAGCCTTTGCCGCTGCAACCGTTTCACGGAAGGATTCAACAAAAGCTGCACGGGAATCTTCCCAGACCATGCCGTGCCCCCATGCAGTCAGCTTCATATTCTCTTCCTTTACGGACTGGATGACGATGGATGTCGAGGTTACGCCGGTTTCTTCCAGCGTTTTCTTCGCAAGATCAAAATCCAGACCCAGCCAGTGAAGCTGTTCCACACCCTTGAAGCCGTACTGTGCACCGGTCTTTACGCGGTCATACCAATTGCCGCCGAACCAGCCGCCTGCTGCCGAAAATTTCATACTGAATACCTGCCTTTCAGAATTTCTGTATTGCTTGATTGCTTTACGATTATTCTACCCTATGATCTTGTTTTTGTCAAGAAATATCGGAAAAAACCATCGTTTTTTTGATATTATCTCCAACAGTACCGCCGTACGGCTCAGAGCATCTGGAAAGAGAGCTTGTTGGAAGTCAGCCCGGTTGCATAGGGCATGAATTCCTTATAAATATGGATGTTGTCAACCGTCCAGAATTCCAGCCCAATGCCGCGCGGGATCATGCGGTTATATTCAATCAGCTGTTCCACAGTGAAAAAGCGGTAATGCCCGTTGATGGAAACCTTGTTGTACGGCGTGCGGACAGAGGCTGCCTGCTCGATGAACTCAGTCAAGTCCCGTGACATATTTACAAGGTTGATTTCCGCATACGGATGCCAGCGGAGAACCGTATCTATCGCTTTCGGATCAACGATCAGCCATGCAACGTGTTCTTCCATGCGGTAGCGGGAAACAACATCGAATATCTTATTCCATTTTTCGGTATCCTCAGGATCAAACAGGTAAGTGTGGTCGATGTACAGCCCCAGTCCCTGTTCCTTGCACGCTCTGACAACTTCATCCAGCGTCGCAATCGTTTCACCATGGTAACCGAATGTCTTCAGTTCTTCCAGCGTATGATCTGCAATGGCAATTTTATCCGTTCCGTTATTTGTATCAACAAATACAGGGTCATGGGAGCAAACAACCACTCCGTCCTTCGTAAACTTCAAGTCGGTTTCGGCATAATCAAAGCCTGCGCGGGCTGCTGCATAATATGCGGAAAGACGGCAATTCCCCTCATTTTCTCCTGTAATCGAGTATCCCTGATGTGCTATACTGCGAAAATTCTGATTCTTTCTGATATACATACATATTCTCCTTTTATAGTCAATTTCCGGTCAGAAGTATTTTTTGTATTTTAACATAATCCCCCATCCTTGTCAATATACAGAAGCAGTTCCAGCAGGGCAGCAGCATTTCCAAAGAAGCGAAAAGAAATATACCGCGATTCTTCAATAGGACTTGCAAAATTCTCCTCGCTGTGGTATAATATAATGATGTATTTTGTTCCTTTCATTTCCGCTTGACTTGCTGTCCCTGCTGCGGGTATAATGAATATATCCGAATGAAAGGAAGGAGCAAAAATGTTCCCGAACAAAATATCGTTGTTTTTCTGGCAGATTTCGCGTATCGTTCTGACGCCTCTTCTGCTGGCAAGCATCGCGCTTTTTTACAGAATCGTTACCATGTCCGCTGAAGACGCCGTGCATACATATCACGCCTATCCGCTGATGTTTGAGCATATTCTCTGCGGAATTCTGTTCTATCTCCTCTTTTCCCTGATTCTTACGAAAATTCATCACGCCTTTCTGCATGACGGAAGGAATTGATGCAAAAAATAAACGGAGTACATCCTATGGAGCTGACCGATCAACGCTTCGCCGCCTGCATGGAACCGTACCGTGAACCGCTCAGAGAACGCGGCTGGATCCTCGCGGGATATTCCGGGGGAGCTGACTCCTCGTGCCTTCTCGCACTTCTGGAGCCATGGTGCCGCGAAAACGGAGTCCGTCTTGCCGCTGCTCATATCAACCACGGAATCCGCGGCAGAGATGCTGACCGTGACGAGGATTTCTGCCGCCGCACCTGTGCCGAACGCGGAATTCGTTTTTTTTCACTGCGCGCGGATGTTCCCGCACTGGCGAAAGCTGAAAAAACCGGTATCGAAGAAACGGCACGGCGCGTCCGGTACGACTTTTTTGATGAAGTGTCGAAGGAACTGACCGGTTCTGCCGGCGGCGCTGTCATCGCAACGGCACACAACGCGGACGACAATCTTGAAACTGTTCTGTTTCATCTTCTTCGCGGAAGCGGACTGCGCGGACTCTGCGGCATTGAGCCGTTCCGGGATCAGCGGTTTCTGCGCCCTCTGCTCTCTTTCAGCAGCGTGTCCATCCGACAGTGGTGCTCCGAACATGGAGTCGCCTATGTGACGGACGCAACAAACGAAGACACGGACTACACACGGAACCGCATCCGGCATACCATCGTCCCCCAGCTTGCCGAAATTACTCCCGATCCCGCAGAAGCTGCCGCACGGCTTACCTCATCTCTCCGGGAAGACAGTGATTTTCTCGAAGCCGAAGCCGAACGCGCAGTCTGCGGAAAGCAGATTACACGCGACGTCTTTCTCTCCCTGCATCCGGCAATCGCATCCCGTGTTCTCAGGATTCTCTACGACCGTTCCAAGGACTCCTCTTCATCACTGGAACAGAAGCATATCCGTACCGCACTTTCCCTCATCCAAAACGGAAACAATGGAAGCAGACTTTCTCTGCCGGGAAAAATGCAGCTTCTTCTGGACAGCGGCGTCATCCGCATCGTTCCCGATTCCGGCAGACGTCCGGTCTGTGATCCATCTGCCGATGAAGCAGGCAGCAGCCGTTCTCCTGCCCTGTCCTCGTCTCCCGTGCCCGTCTTTTCCGGAGACGAAGTGCGTGCTGTTTTCAGCAGCCGTGTTTATTCTATACAGATTTCACTGGATGATCACAATAATCACGGAACAAACGACAAGATAAATGAAAATATTTACAAATTATCTATACTCACGACTTTGAGATTTGATAAAATATCAGGAGTACTGCAGATTCGTTCCCGGCTCCCCGGTGACACCATCCGCACAGGGGGCATGACGCACAAAGTCAAACGGCTTTTCTGCGACCGGAAAATGTCAGCGGAGGAACGGGTACAGTGTCCGATTCTTTTGGACGATGAAGGCATTGTCTTCATTCCGGGCTTCCCGCCGCGCGACGGTCTGCTTTACGACGGCACAGGAACACCGCTCTATATCCGATGGACGTCAGCATACAATCCGCTGACAGAACTTTCTATATAATCTCCGGAGGTATGACGTATGACACACAAATCGGTTCTCGACCGCTATATCGACCGCGTTCTCATTTCCGAACAGGAAATCGACGAAATCACCACGAAAATTGCGGCAAATATTGACCGCGACTACCAGAACTGCAAACGACTTCTGCTCCTCTGCATCCTCAAGGGCAGCGTTGTATTCATGGGTGATCTGATGAAGAAAATCTCCATTCCGGTGGAAATCGACTTCATGAAGGTTTCTTCCTACAAGGACGGAACCCAATCTTCGGGCAGAATCAACATCATTCTTGACCTGCACCGCAAGGATCTCTCCGAATGCGATATCATCATCGTCGAAGATATCATCGACAGCGGACGCACGCTCTCTTATCTGGTGGAATATCTCCGTCTCGGCGGCGCACATTCCGTCCGCACCTGCACACTGCTCGACAAGCCTTCCCGCCGCGAAGTGGATTTTTCCCCGGACTACCGCGGCATCGAAATTCCCGATGAATTCGTCGTTGGTTACGGACTGGACTATGCAGAACAGTTCCGCGCACTCCCCTACATCGGTATTCTCAAACCGGAAGTCTATCAGAAATAACTGCGCGTTTCCGAGCAGCTTTCTGTTTCATATTCCCATAACCACTTAACCTTGGAGGCAAAATGAAGAACGGCTTTAAAATAGCAATATTCTATATCGTTCTCATCGGCGTCATTCTCATTGCGACAGCTACTCTCTGGGACTCCATTCCGCAGGAGAACCTTGTCTACAGTGACATCATTGATCTGTTCCGTGCGGAGCAGGTCAAACGCTTTGAAGTCGATGAAGAAAACAATCTGACCATGGCAATCCGTGTCACACTCCCGGACGGAACGGAAGGCGAAACGGTTGTCACATACCAGCTGCGCAGTCTGGAGCTGTTTATCAACAATCTCGGTGAAACCATCGAACAGCAGCACGCAGACGGCATCATCGAAGCGTACGACTATCCGCCGCCGTACAACATCCCCTGGTGGGTATCGCTCATTCCCTACGTGATCGTGATCGTCCTCCTCATTGCGATGTGGATGTTTGTCATGAATCAGGCAACGGGCGGCAAGGGATCGAAAATCAATTCGGTCGGACGCTCGAAAGCAAAGCTCGTCACTGCCGACAAGGCAAAAGTCTTCTTCAAGGACGTTGCCGGTGCGGACGAAGAAAAAGCGGAGCTGGAAGAAATCGTCGAGTTTCTGCGCAATCCCGAATACTTCACCAAGCTGGGTGCAAAAATCCCGCACGGTGTTCTCCTTGTAGGCCCTCCCGGAACCGGTAAAACCCTGATCGCAAAAGCCGTTGCCGGTGAAGCGGGCGTTCCCTTCTATTCCATCTCCGGTTCCGACTTTGTGGAAATGTATGTCGGTGTCGGTGCATCGAGAGTCCGCGATCTGTTCGACACAGCAAAGAAGAATCCCGCGGCGATTATCTTCATTGATGAAATCGACGCAGTCGGACGTCACAGAGGCGCAGGGCTTGGCGGCGGTCACGATGAACGTGAACAGACGCTCAACCAGATTCTCGTTGAAATGGACGGTTTCGGCTCTTCCGACGGTGTCATTGTCATGGCGGCAACCAACCGTCCCGATATCCTTGACCCCGCGCTTCTCAGACCCGGACGCTTTGACCGTCAGGTTACCATGAACGCGCCCGATGTCAAAGGACGCGAGGACATTCTCAAAGTCCACGGCAAGAACAAACCGTTTGAAGCGGATGTTGATCTCTCCGTTATTGCGAAAACCACCGTTGGCTTCACGGGTGCTGAACTTGCAAACCTGCTCAACGAAGCGGCTCTCCTCGCAGCACGCAAGGGCAAGCATCTCATCGGCATGAACGACCTGGAAGAAGCGATGATCAAGGTGATTGTCGGTCCCGCGAAAAAGTCCCGCGTGATCAGCGAAGCCGAAAAGAAGCTCACCGCCTACCACGAAGCCGGTCACGCTGTCACCACATGGATCCGTCAGCCCGATGATCCGGTACACCAGATTTCGATCATCCCCTCCGGACGTGCGGGCGGCTACACGCTTTCCTTCCCGAAGGAAGATAAGTCCTATATGTCGAAGAGCATGATGGAAGCGGAAATCGTTACCCTGCTGGGCGGACGTGTCGCGGAAGCACTCATCCTCGGCGATATTTCCACCGGCGCATCGAACGACATTCAGCGCGCATCCTCCATTGCCCGGCAGATGGTCACCAAGTACGGTATGTCCGATAAGCTCGGTCCGATCCTCTACGGCTCCGAATCCTCGCGTGACGAAGTCTTCCTCGGACGTGACTTCAGCCAGACCAAAAACTACTCCGAAGAAACCGCATCCCTCATCGACTCGGAAGTGAAGGCAATTGTCGAAAAGGCGTATGATGAAGCGATGCAGATTCTGCGCGACAACATCGACCGTCTCCACTTCATCGCGGCTTACCTCATGAAGAATGAAATCATGGAAGAAGAACAGTTTATCCGCGCCATGAGCGAACCGGGTATCACTATCGAAGCACTCGAAGAAATGGTTGCGGAAAAGCGCCGTAAGAGTCAGGAAGAAAACGAAGCCCGTGCCCGTCATCTCGCGGAACTGGAAAAACAGCGCGAAGAAGAAAGAGCACGCGAAGCTGCGAAGGACAGAAAGAACGACGGTGCATTCTCACCGATCACACCCGATTATCCGCCGATGAAGCCGGATGAACGTCCGCAGTCCGATGACGGCAATGAAGACGATTCCGACGACAAACCGGATGATGAAAACAAGTAATTCAACCGAAAACACCGTAAGTCCAACCGATTTACGGTGTTTTTTTGCCTGCTTGGAACTTTTTCCGTTCGATGCTCGTCTAACTGGACAGAAACACAACGAAACCGGAGGTTCTTTATGAAAATTTTTGCTTTTCTGCTGCTGCTGGCTATTCTCTGCTCCTTCTCCGGATGCCGCGAGGAAAGTCCGGATCCGTCCGAAAACGGCAGTCCATCGCCCGATTCTGTCCAAACCCAGCCCAATACCGATGAAGATACCCCAAATTCCAAGGATACCGAACCTGAGCCCCTGCCCGATAAAACAGAACCGGCGCAGTCTGCCGCATCAGATGCTCCCACAGCACACATGGATATACAGGACACTGCCCCTGCTGCCGAACCTGTTTCCGTATACAAGCTGAAGGATGAAGAATACACCACATATATGGACTTCGCCGTGCGGCTGTTCACTGCTTCCTATGCGGACGAAAAACGGGAGTCGAACTGCAATATGATGATCTCTCCGCTCTCGGTCATTTCAGCGCTCGGACTGACACAAAACGGTGCGGCCGGCGAGACTCTTACCGAAATGGAAACAGCGTTCGGTCTGGACAGAGACACACAGAACGCCTTTCTCGCGTCCTATCTGCCCACGCTGCCTGTCGGTGAGGGGTACAAGCTCACAGCCGCTAATTCCGTGTGGTACCGCACCATCGACGCTCTGCGCGTACAGGATACGTTTGTGAAAGCGGCAAAAGAGCTTTACAATGCCGAAGTCCGTCCGCAGGCATTTGACGAACAGACCTGTCTCGATATGAATGCTTGGGTCAGCGAACACACAGACGGTATGATTCGTGAGATCATCGACCCGGCGATGGGCATTCCTGACGACGCCATGCTCTATCTGATCAACGCGCTCGCCTTTGATTCGATGTGGGAACAGGAATACCGGGAGTCGCAGGTGCGCGGCGGTATCTTCACAACCGAATCCGGAGAGACACAGAACATTGACATGATGTATTCCTCCGAATCGCGCTATCTCAAGTCAGACGACGCACTCGGATTCCTGCGCTTCTACAAGGACGAAAAATATGCTTTCGTGGGACTGCTCCCGAACGAAGGCATTCCGCTTGACGATTATGTATCTTCCCTGACCGGCGAAAAACTCGCAGCCGTGCTCTCGAAGGTACACAGCCACGAAGTCAGTGCACAGCTTCCGAAGTTCACTGCATCCTACGGTGTATCCATGAACGATTATCTCATGGACATGGGTATCACCACCCTGTTCGATCAGCACGCCGCAGACCTCTCGGATATGGCAGTCCACGACACGCTCAACCTCTATGTCAGTGATGTCATGCACAAGACATTCATTTCCGTGGACGAAAAAGGAACAAAAGCTGCCGCTGTCACCGCAGTTGAAGTATGCGTGGAGGAAAGCGTACCGGAACCGCCGATTCAGATCTGGCTCAACCGTCCGTTTGTGTACATGATCGTCGAATGGGAAAACCGCGTACCGGTCTTCATCGGAACCGTAGAGAGTCTTGCGGAATAAACTGACGCAGGCATCCTGCAAGACAAGAAACTCCACCTCGGTTCGACTTCATCATACACATATCCGCAAAAATATCCGTGTAAACCGATTGTTGCGCTGTAGTTGGTTGTAAAATACGGCAGTTGCGTGTTATAATAGATGAAAATCCACGATCAAGGAGTTTTGTATGTCGCCCATTAACCATATTTTCCTTATTGTTCTGCTTGTTCTTCCGCTTCTCTTTTCCATCATACTGATTATCGCAGTGATTGCAGTTCTTACAGTCAGACGCCGCAGAAGGACAAAAGAGGAAATATCCCCTTCCACGAACTCGCTTCCTGAGAACACCGTGATCATCCCGTCAAACACAGCCATGCCCGCCGTAAACACGGCTGCTGAACTTACAGAAAAATCTTTCGCGGCAATTCTGCGGAACCACCGAACCTCCCGACACATCAGTCAGGAATATGTGGCACAACAGCTGGATGTTACCCGGCAGGCAGTCTCCAAATGGGAGAACGGCACATCGGAACCAAGTACAGCCAATCTGATCGCTCTGGCTAAGCTGTACGGAATTTCCCTCGACGAGCTGGTACGCGGGACAAATTCCGTCACCTGAACAAAACAGCCCCGGACCTCTGCAGCTGAGCAGAATCCGGGGTATTTTTATGCTGTTTTTCGATTTACTTGCGTACCACTGCAGCTGCATACCAGCCGTTTTCGTACCGTTCGTCTTCCACTTTGTATCCTGCTGCATCCAGTGCACCGAGCACTTCGTCTGCACGTTCGGCAATGATACCGGAGACAATGAACACACCGTTTTCGGCGAGATAAGCACCTACATCGGGAGCGAGACGGATAATGATATCTGCAACGATGTTCGCAACAATCACGTTGTAACCACCGTCAGCCTTCGGAGTCTGCTTCAAGAGGTCGGAAACTGCGCACTTTACGTTCGGCGTGTCATTCAGTTCCGTGTTTTCCACAGCCACGCGGACTGCGACAGGGTCGATATCGCACGCAAAACATTCGCCTGCACCGAGTTTCGCAGCAGCGATGGCAAGAATACCGGAGCCGCATCCCACATCGAGAACGGTACATCCGTCCTTTGTGTAGTTTTCCACAAAGCCCGCGCAGAGCCGTGTGGTTTCGTGCGTACCCGTGCCGAATGCCATACCGGGATCCATCAGGACGATGATTTCGCCATCATCCGGTTCGTATGTTTCCCAGACGGGGACAATCACAAGCCGCTTGCCGGTCTTGATCGGCTTATAGTACTGCTTCCACGAATCCGCCCAGTCTTCTTCGCAGACACCGTCGTGGGTGATTGTAAATTCAATGCCCAGATCCGTCAGTCTCTGCTTTACGAACAGTTCGCTTTCCGCAGGAGATTTCACCGTCGGAATGAAAACGGAAAC
>JAFQLN010000019.1 GCA_017414585.1 Clostridia bacterium
AAAGATAGAAAGACAGACAGCAGGTGAAAAGATGCCGAATAACTTCAGAGATGAATTTCCGCCGCTCATTCAGCGGTTTGCCAATTACAAGGATGTTGTGCAGGGATGCTCCGCTAAAACGGTGACGGAGTATCTGTTTGACCTGCGTACGTTCTGCCGGTTCCTCACCGCATCGAGAAACGGTCTGCCGATGGAAGGCGACGAATTTGAGGCAATCGACATTCGTTCTCTTGACACAGCCTTTTTTGAAAGCGTCACGACATCGGAGATTTACGATTTTCTTTCCTATGTCAAATCCGAACGCGGCAATGCCGACCGTGCAAGGGCGAGAAAACTGTCGGCGGTGAAGCAGTTTTACAAATACTGCACAGTACGTCAGTCGCTGTTTGAAAACAATCCGGCGATCAATATCGAGTCGCCGAAGCTGAAAAAGAGTCTGCCGAAGCATCTTTCCGTGGACGAATGCGTGGATCTTTTGTCGGCGGTTACGGACGACACAGAATCAAAAACGCGCGAAAGGGATTATGCAATTCTAACCCTGTTTCTCAACTGCGGCATCCGTCTTTCGGAACTTGCAGGCATCAGTCTGACCGATCTCGATAAAGAGCTTCGCTCCATGCGCGTGATCGGAAAAGGAAATAAGGAACGGATTGTATATCTGAACGACGCCTGCCGATCGGCAATTGCCGCATATCTCCCTGTCCGGATGCAGACACCTGCCAAATATAAAGGAGAGTCCGCCTTGTTTCTCTCGGGACAGGGGAAACGCATTTCCGTGAAAACGGTGCAGTGGATGGTAAAGAAATATCTCGGCGAAGCGGGGCTGGAATACCGGAATTATTCCACGCATAAGCTCCGTCATACCGCTGCAACGCTGATGTACCAATCGGGAGATGTGGATATCCGTGTTCTCAAAGATATTCTCGGGCATGAACAGCTCAACACTACACAAATCTATACCCATGTGTCCAACGATCACATGGAAGAAGCTATGACAAAGAATCCTCTTGCCGGAATCAAACCGAAAGCCGTGCCGAAACTGAAAAAACGGACGGAAACGGAAGCTGACGAAGAGGAAGGAACAATCTGAAAGGAGAACTTTATGAAAGCGTACAAACTGTACCTCGACAATGCTGCGGACAACTGGGAGAATGCCTCTCCGGTCGGAAACGGCGCAGCAGGCATGATGATCTACGGGGGCGTGGCAAAAGAGCGGATTGCCTTGAACGAAGAAAGTATCTGGTCGGGTGATCCGATTGATATGAAATCCGAGGGGAAGCCGGAAAAGATCAAGTATATCCGACAGCTGTTTCTGGACGGATTGACGTATGAAGCAAACAAGTTCATCAACGAAAATATGGGTGAATATAAGCGTGTAAAGGCGTATGAATATGCCGGTGAACTGTATGTTCAGCTCCACGAGGATGACGAATGTGAAAACTACCGCCGTGAAATCGATCTCACACACGGTGTCTGCACGGTTACTTACGATAAGAACGGTGTGGCATATAAGAGAGAGTATTTTGCGTCCATGACCACGGGACTGCTTTGCGCAAAGTACACTTCTTTCGATAAGTTCTCTGCGGTGATTTCTTTCCGCCGGGAAAATACAGCTTATACAAATGTTACGCCGGACGGTCTCTGCTCCCGCGTTGAAACTGCGTTCGGTGAACATCCTTTTGTTGTCCATACCAGAATTGTCACGGACGGAAAGACGTGTGTCGAAGAAGGAAAGACAGCTGTAAAAGATGCAACATATGCAGAAGTCTACACTGCCATTGCACCGTCGTTCAAGTATGATGATTTCACTGCACAGGCTGAAAAGATACTTGAAAAAGCTGCCGCAGGCTGGGATGTTCTGTATAAGGAAAGCACGGAAAAATACGCCTCCTTTATGACCCGCTCCGATATTTCCTTCGACAAAGCAGATCCTGCGCTGGAAGAAATGCCGGTGTCTGCGCGTCTGCAGAGACTGAAAGACGATCCGGAAGCTGAAGACCCCGGACTGCTTTCCCTCTACTGGCAGTTCGGCAAGTACCTTCTCGTCGGTTCGAGCAACCCGTACGCACTTCTTCCGGCAAATCTGCAGGGGGTATGGGCGAATGGACTGACCCCGCCGTGGAATTCCGACTATCACACCAATATCAATCTTCAGATGAATTACTGGCACGCGGAACAGGCGAATATCGGCGACTGCACGGCACCTCTGTTTGCTTACATGAACAACTTCCTCCTGCCCGGCGGCAAGAAAGCGGCAGAAGGCATCTACGGTACGCGCGGCTTGGTGGTGCACCATTTGTCCGATATTTACCAGTTTGCAGCCATTGCGGACGGTCCGTGGGGACTGTGGCCGCTCGGCGGTGCATGGATGGCATTCCATATGTGGGAACACTACCTCTACACAAACGATGTTGCATTTTTGCGTGAAACGGCATACGGCTATATTCGCGAAGCTGCACTGTTCTGGATCGACAACCTCTTTGCCGATGAAAACGGCGTGCTCCATACCGGTCCGTCCACCTCTCCGGAAAACCGCTTTATCATAGTACGGCAGAACGGCGAGAAGCAAACGCATACATCACGTATTCGCCTACCATGGATATCGAAATTGTCGGCGGACTGCTTGATTTTTATGTGGAAACGGAAAAGATTCTCGGAATTGATCCCGAAACGGCGAAAATTGCAGCTGAAAAGCGTGCAAAGATGCCGCCGCTGCGTGTGGGCAAGCATGGTCAGCTGATGGAATGGATTGAAGATTATGACGAACCGGAACCGGGACACCGTCATATTTCGCACGCATTCGGTCTGTATCCGGCAGCGCAGATTTCCAGAAAAACGCCCGAACTGTACAAAGCGATCGAAGTGACACTCGACAGAAGACTTGCATCCGGCGGCGGACATACGGGCTGGTCGCGCGCATGGCTGATCAATCTGTTTGCAAGACTGAGAAACGCGAACAAGACTTACGAAAATATCCGCGCGCTGTTTACCCGCTCCACGCTTCCGAACCTGTTCGACACGCATCCGCCGTTCCAGATTGACGGAAACTTCGGCGGTGCTGCCGGCATCGGTGAAATGGTTATGCAGAGCCACGAAGACGTGATTTCTCTCCTGCCCGCTGTATCCTCAAAACTCGCGGACGGTTCGTTCACGGGACTGAGAGCACGCGGCGGCGTAACGGTTTCCGCTGCATGGAAGAACGGAAAAATCACACGTGTGGAAGTGAATCCGGACAAGGCCGGTATCGTTCGCGTGGAACTTGAAAACGGTGAAATCATCCCGATTGAAGCGGACGGCGCGACGGTCTGGACAAGATAAACGGAATAGACGGACAAGCTGACAGGGTTCAGATAACAGAAAAGCTGCTGAACGAAGGAAATTTCCTTTGCACAGCAGCTTTTGCTTTTGATTCAGTCAAGCAGGATATCGTCGTTTGCCAGAAGGAACGCACAGTCCGCAATCCGTTCGGTGCAGAGATCCGACAGATCCCGGAAAAGGTACGGATCCAGCCGATTCATCGTTCCCCATTCATAGGCATCATAATTGGATTTGATGTTGTTGTGGGGCTTTTTGTAGTACAGCGTATCGGAGATGAACGAACCGATTGCCATGTGTGTCTGCTGGCATACAAGCCCGCTGTCCGCTTCCAGAAGGTTCTGACCGAACATCACGGCTTTGTCGTTGTGTATGCCCAGAAGCGGCAGAAGCGTCGGCAGAACGTCCATGTGCCCGCCTGCAATCGAACAGGTCTCCGTCCGGTTCATACCGGGAATGTGGATGATCAGCGGAACATTGAAGACATCGTAGGAGGAGTAGGTGCGCCCGAGCAGTTTCGATACGCGCTCCATATTTTTCGGATCGGTATTGGCGAGTGCGTAGTGGTCTCCGTAAATGACAAGAACGGAATTGTCATACAGTCCTGCTTCTTTCAGCATGGAAATGAAGGAGCCGATGGCGCGGTCTGCGTAATTGATTGCATGAAGGTACAGTCCGAAAAGCGTTTGTTCGTCTTCCGGAATCAGCGTGATATCTCTGTCCTTGAGCGGAATGCCGTACGGATAATGCGAGGACAGGGTGACATAGAAAGCATAGAACGGTTCTTCGTACGTTTTCAGCTCCTCCATGGTCTGGCGGAACATTTCCATGTCGGACAGTCCCATCGGGAACATATCCGTCTGTTCAAGGTCTTCGAGAGAGGTAAAGGAGTCAAAGCCCTGTCCCGGATAGGCAGCTTCCCGGTTCCAGAAGGAGGGAATATACGCATGGAAGGCGTGGGCGCCGCTGTATCCGTGATCCTTGAGCAGATACGGGAGACCGTGGTATGTGTTGTCCGGATACTTTACATAAGCGGCTTCCTGGTCCGGTGCGAACAGGGAATTGTTGACAGCGAACTCAGCATCCGCAGTATTTCCCCCGCCGATCTGATAGTAATAGCGGTCAAAGTAGAAGGAGTCCTGCGCGATGAGAGCGTTGAGATTCGGCATGATTTCCTGCCCTTCATAAGATCGTCCGAGGACGAAATTCTGCAGTGCTTCCACCTGAATGATGATGACATTGCGTCCTTCGGCAATCCCCCACACATCGCTGTCAGACCAGTCAGGTTCGGTGTAAAGCGACTTGTCCACGTTGCGTTCGCCTGCGGAAGACCAGATCGTGCGGACAGCGTCGGTTGTGTGATAGCAGAAAAGCTCGTTGAGCATATATGCCGGTTCAAATGCGGGGAAGAGGAAGGTGAAAAGAAACGCCGCCGCAGAGACCGGGAGTATGACAAGAAGCGTCTTTCTGCGGCTGAAGCGTGCGCCGGCAAACTGCTTGGCAGCCTGCGCCAGTTTTGTCCGGGACAGCTTTGCAAAGAGGAGGTCGGTGTGCAGGGAAAAAAGAAAAACGAAGGGGAGATCGGCAATCATTGCCAGATGCTTCAGCTGGATGAGCGACTGAATGGTATCCGAAATGTCATCGAGCTGTCCGACCATGCCGAGCAGAGCCGCAGAGGGCAGTTTGGAAACATAGGCGAAATACACACCGTCAATCCCCATGGCAAAGGAAGCGAGCCAGTAGATGACGGTCATAATCGGACGGGCTTTTATGGGAAACAGACAGACAAGCAGCGCGTATAGGGTGAGGAAAATCCCGCCGGTTGCCAGCGCCAGAGGAGGTTCAAATTCCGCCAGCCGGAGTCCTGAGTAAACCAGACGCGACTTGAGCGTCAGAAAAAGGGTGAGAATAAAGATATATACGGTATTGGAAAAAGGGACTGCGGATTTTTTCATGAAAAGGTACCTTTGCGTGATTGAACTGATTTGTGCGTGTATGTTTCAGAGCCAAAGAACGGGTCCGGCGGACGATACGACTTATTATACCGCAGGGCAGGCGTGAAAGATAGCGGAATTTGAAAACATTTTTAAGAAAATCTTGCGAAATTTCAAAAAAGCCCTTGACAAAATCAAATCGCGGCAAATTAGATAAATTTTCCTCCGATTTTTGTTGGAAATTCTGCCTTGACAATCCGATGACGATCGTTTATAATATATCTTGCAATGCGTTGAAAGGGTATACAAGATGTGGTGTACCCATTTTTTATAAGTTCTACATATTGTGTAAGGTGGATTATGATAACGAAGATCATCAAGAGAGACGGTCGGGAAGTACCGTATAATCTGGAAAAAATTGCACGTGCTATTTTCCGTGCGGCGCAGGCTGTCGGCGGAAGCGATTACGACGAAGCGGTAGCACTTGCGTGTGAAGTATCGGAAATCGCTGAAGCAGAGGCAAAGGCTTCCGGCGAGCTTCCTACCGTGGAAGGTATTCAGGATACGGTTGAGAAAGTTCTGATCAGACACGGTCATGCACGGACCGCGAAAGAATATATCCTTTACAGAGCGGAAAGAACAAAAATCCGCGAAATGAATACCAGTCTGATGAAGACGTACGAGGATCTGACGTTCCAGAGTGCGATTGACAACGACATCAAGCGTGAAAATGCCAATATCGACGGCGACAGTGCGATGGGTACCATGCTCAAGTACGGTTCCGAAGGTGCGAAAAAGTTCTATGAACTTTACGTTCTCGATCCCGTTTTCGCCAAGGCGCACAAGGAAGGGGATATTCATATTCATGACCTTGATTTTCTGACCCTGACGACAACCTGTACCCAGATCGACATCGGCAAGCTGTTTGAAGGCGGTTTTGCTACCGGTCACGGTCATGTCCGCGAACCCAACGATATCATGACTTATGCTGCCCTGTGCTGCATCGCCATTCAGTCAAACCAGAACGACCAGCACGGCGGTCAGTCCATTCCCATGTTTGATTACGGCATGGCTCCCGGCGTCAGAAAGACCTATAAGCGTCATTTCAAGCGCAATGTGGTCAAAGCGGTGGATTTCCTCCTTCCTGCAGACTGCAGTGCCGACGAACGCGCTGAAGAAATCTGCCGGGCAATCGAAAATGAAAAGCACGTCGAAATCGCACTGGGCAATGCGGAAGAACTGAAAACCGCACTTGGCGCAATTCTTGCACAGGATATGGACGAAAACAGTGCTGCATCTGCCGCAGAAAAGGTTCTGTTCCATACCCAGCGCGAAATTGAACGCAGTACGTTCCAGGCGATGGAAGCGCTCATTCACAACCTCAATACCATGCACTCGAGAGCCGGCGCACAGATTCCGTTCTCTTCTCTGAACTACGGTACCGACACATCGCCCGAAGGACGTCTTGTCATGAAGTCCATTCTCGATGCGACCGACAAGGGACTCGGCAACGGGGAAACCCCGATTTTCCCGATCCAGATTTTCAAGGTCAAGGAAGGCGTCAACTATAATCCCGGCGACCCGAACTACGATCTGTTCAAGCACGCCTGCAAGGTTTCCGCGAAGCGTCTGTTCCCGAATTTCTCCTTCCTCGATGTACCGTTCAACGCACAGTTCTATAAGGAAGGACGTCCCGAGACCGAAGTTGCATATATGGGCTGCCGCACACGTGTGATGGCAAACTATTACGATAAATCCCGCGAGATCGTCTCCGGCAGAGGCAATCTCAGCTTTACTTCCGTAAACCTTCCCCGTATTGCCATCAATGCACGCGGAAGCATCGACTGGTTCTTTGAAGAACTCGAACGGCAGGTGGATCTCGTTGTCCGTCAGCTCCTCGAACGCTATCGTATCCAGTCGCAGAAGAAAGTCCGCAATTACCCGTTCCTCATGGGGGAAGGCATCTGGATGGATTCCGAAAAACTCTCCACGGATGATACGGTCGGCGAAGTCCTCAAGCACGGCACCCTGACCGTCGGCTTTATCGGACTGGCGGAAGCACTCGTTGCTCTGACCGGCAAGCACCACGGGGAATGCGAAGAATCACAGGCGCTCGGTCTGGAAATCGTCGGCTTCATGCGCAAGCTCACCGATGCTGCTACGGTTAAGTACGGCATGAACTTCTCCCTCATTGCTACACCCGCAGAAGGTCTGTCCGGCAGATTTGTGCGCATCGACAAGACTCGTTTCGGAGAACTTGCCGGCATTACAGACCGCGAATACTATACGAACTCCTTCCATGTTCCCGTATATTACGATATTTCCGCGGCGGACAAGATTCGCATCG
>JAFQLN010000020.1 GCA_017414585.1 Clostridia bacterium
AATGCCCAAGACTTCCGAAAAAGTTCCTCTTTTTGCTACTTTTTCTCCTCGCTAAAGGAGAAAAAGTAGAGCATTATTCTTGAAATAGCGAGAAGGCGTGTCGCAAATTACACTTTTCAATGTAAATGCGACACGCCCTTTCTTTGCTTATTCTATGTTTTCAAACCAGTGCCGATGCATTTCGAGCAGGAATTCTTCCGTGAGCGGATATCCCGCACCTGCTCCGATTACGGAATCCACGCCGCAGTACGGACATTTCGCCGTTTCGCTGCCGTCTTTTTCGCGGATGTAATCCGTGATTTGGTGCGGACTGAAGATTTTCAGGCAGTGAAAGCAGCCGCAGCGTGTATCCTGCGCCAGTGCCTGCCGGTTGCGGATGCAGGCTTTGTGTGCGCCGGTCAGATCATCTTTATGCATGATTGTCCTCCTGCAGCCTCTATCTTATGGTCTGAAGGAAGCGACGCCCGTTTCTTCATACCAGTTGTAGTGTACTTCTTCACCGTCAATCAGCCACAGTGCGGGACATTCGTTGTCCATCCAGTCAAGCGGGCGGCATTCGTTTTCCTGAACGGAATTCACTGCCCAGGCGCGCTTGAGATCGGCGTACTCTTCTTCATTCAAAACTCTCGGTTTGCAGGAAACGAAGAGGGGAGAACCGCTCCGCGCAAGCAGATCGAGCCACTGTCTGTTCAGCTTCCAGTCAATGGCACCGGTAATGCCCACGCAGTCACCGTCCGCCATATAGAATGTACCGTTCTGGATCAGACGCATGGCGACGGTGTTCACGCCCATTCTGCGGGTGCGGTTCCATTCAAAGCCGCTGGTATCGTCTCCGGTGCGGTTGAGCTCGTACAGACCGGCGACAAGATGCGAACAGGTATTGCAGCCGATGATCACGCAGTCGTCTCCGGCAGCTTCACGGACGGTGCGGTAAAATGCAAGCGTGATTTCCGCAGAGGTTCTGGAACGGTCACGGAACGACCAGCCGTTATCGGTGATCTGCCCGTTCATGGATGCGCCCCATCTGCCGAAGCAGTCAAAGCAGGAGTAATCGTGCTTGATCAGATCGTAGCCCCATTCGCGGAGCATTTTGGTTGTCTTTTTGACATATTCAAGAACAGCGGGAACGGACGGGTCGAGAATGGCAGGGTTCTTTTCCAGATACCAGTCCGGCGATGTGCCTTCGATTTCGTGGTGTGCGTCGATGAGGTAGCGGACCCAGATGCCGGGACGGACGCCGGATACACGCATTTCTGCTGCAAGCTCTTTCATATCGCGGAAGGATTCGCGGAGCCGGTCCCACGGTGCATCGCAGGAATATTTCTGCCAGCCGTCGTCAATGACCATGTACGGGAGGTTGTCCAGTCCCGCGCACTGTTCCGCCACAATTTTCGTGTCATGGAGGATTTCTTCGTGCGAGCTTTTTCCGTAAGCGTAGTACCAGTTGTTCGAGCCGTAAACTTTGTGTTTGGGCAGGAAGGGATGCGGACACATCAGGCGGCAGAACGCACGTCCGGCTTCAAACGCGGAGCAATCGCGGTATTCGCCGAATACGATTTCGCAGACATCGAGCGTACGTCCGCTGAGAATGACGCCAAGACCGCCGCACCGTACATCAGCCCAGAGGGTGATGCCTGCACCGTCGTACTGCCATGTGACGAACGAATTCGGCTGAACCCGGACACCGAAGCCTTCCGTGAAGCGGCCGGTGCAGTCTGTGTTTCGGTCACTGCCGTTGGATACGAGCATATACCACGGCATCACGCGCTCCGGCACAATGCCTTCCCAACGGATATGTCCGTATCCGCGTTCAAAATCATCGCCGAAGACGCGGACAGGTTCGTTTCTGTTTTCTTCAGGCGTAAAGTTGTACCGCAGACAGATGTACTGAACGGGCGTCTGATCGGCAGTCAGCTGCAGACGGAGCGCATTGTCCGCGGGTACACAGGTGACGGTGATATCTTCTAAGGTCAGTGCAGGGGAAAACGGGAGTGTTTTCTGTATGTTTTCCGCGTATATCGTGATCAGGTCAGGAAAGCGAAGTTTCATAAATACCTCCATGGCGTTTTTGTTGATGTAATCATTATAACACATATTGTTGTGCAAGTCCATGCTTTTTGCAGAGAGAAAAATCCCCGGAGCTTTTAAAAAGTTCCGGGGAAAGGAATCAGCTGAGGTTGGGGAGCTCACAAGCCTGATACTTCTTGCCGTCTTCATCAGTGACCTGAATAAAGTATTCAGTGGATACGCCTCCAAGACCGTTGCCGAAAAGGATATCAAAGATATCTCCGTAGCTCATGAATTCGGGAAGCTCAATGGTGGTTCTTTCACCTGCTTCGATTGCGTGCGGTTCGCCGATTGGTTCGAGTTTTCCGTTCGAGTAAACATACAGTACAGCGGTACCGGTAACCTCTGCTTCAATGACGATCTCATCTGTACCGATGCTCTTCAGTGTGAAGCCGTAAGTGGGGTTATCGTAATCAAAGAAACTGTCGGAAGAACCGGACTGGACACCTTCTTTATGTACGATGACAGGGGACAGGAATTCACCGCCGAATTCGAGTGCGATAACAAGGTATTCAAAGTCATCCATGTCAAGCTCGTTTAATTCATTGGCATCAACATTGAATCTGCTGCGGTCTGCCGACGGAGCAGCACTATACTTGCCAAGGAAATCGTTGGTGCCGGAGGGCAGATCGCTCTTATCATTGGTGCGGTACCAATACAGCTTACCTGCATAGAGAGAGAAGACTTCAACTGTGTTGTATACATCCGGATCGTCAACTTCCAGTCCGCTGCCTGCCTTGGTAGCGAGTGACTGCTTGATGTCGAGTGTGAAGGGGAAGAAGAAATCGGGATGATTCGCTTCAGGTTCGTCAGTGAAAGCGATGGCAATGTAAGGATATTTTTCAAACAGTTCCTGATCAATGGCAAGTGTTTCGGTTACACCGCTGCTTACATACATATTATCTGCTCTGCCTCTGGAATATTCGTCATCCCATTCCTCCTCGAAATCTTCGGGAGCGAATGTATCGGGATTGCGCAGGTAGAAGAAGTAAACAGCGCCGTCATCCTTTGTACGGAAATAGATTTTGCCGTCAGCAGCGTAAGGAGCAATAGTGAAGCCGGTATTTTTGGTAGCATCGAGCTTGAGCAGAACAGGGCTGTGCTGTGTGCCTTCCTCATTTGTGAACATGATTGCCATATAAGGGTAGGTAACAGCATAGGTACTGCTGTATTCGATGGAAGCGGAAGAAGTGGAAACCTTCATCGAACCTTTGTATCGGTCAGTCTGTTCGTTGTAAGCAGCAGTAAAGGCTTCAACGGTAGGAGAAATCTCGCTCTTGGTGTAGTAGTACTTGAAAAGACCGGATTCTTTTGCTGCGAAACGGATTTCTGTCGCACTCTTGACACTCGGACCGGATTCAAAGCCGGTGGAATATGCGATTTCCAGGCAGAGAGGCTGCATATATTCGCCGTCATTGTTGCGGAGCGAAAGAATCAGGTAGGGATATTCTTCTGCATATTCGAGATCGTAAGTAATAGTATCCTGCTTGTTGATGGAAACTGCATCATTGTCGGCATATTTTGCATCAGAATAATGTTTTTTGAAATCTGTTTTGCTGGGAAGGTCGTTTGTTTCGGAGTAGTAGTAATAAATGTCGCCGGAAACTGCGGAGGAGAAGGAAATCTCACCGGGAGTCTTGATGTTGGGTTCAACATTGAATCCGGTGTTGCCGACGGAAACAATGACGGGTTTACGGTAAAGTCCATCTACAGATTTAAGCATGAATGCGACATAGCTGTAGTTTTCCAGATACTTGCTCTTGAGACTGCAGGAGAAGGACTGGATACTGTTGACAGCGGTTTCGCCTTTCAGAGCGGATTCTTTGTTGTTATAGAGGTTTAAGAATTCGATCTGGTTGAGCTGTTTGCCGTCGTCTGCATAGAACCAGTAAAGATTACCGGAGGAGGCTGCCTGGAACTTGATGGTGGTCTTGTCATAGACATAAGGTTCCTTCTTGAAGCCGGAGTCGGTCTTGCCGGTGTTCACAATCAGAACGGGCATATACTTGCGCATACCGTACTGAAGCTGCAGAACCACACAGTTGTAGGCAGAGACAACACTGACAGGATGCGTCGGAGCGCAGATCGGTTCGCCGGAACGGACATCGAAATTCCCGTAAACGCTTGCTTGATCATAGTAGGAGTCGAAAGCGGAAACGGAGGGAACATCCGTTTGGTTTGTATAGTAGTAATAAATCTTGCCGTCTTCATTGGAAAGGACATTCAGATAATAAGAAGAGTCATCCGCAGTGGAGAAGGGTGTAAATGCGAAGGAATTCTGCGTGTCACTCGATCCCTGCAGTTTTTCCTTGCCGAAAACGGCAGTCAGGTTGTTGCCGATTTCAAATTCGTCGGGAACCAGAGAGGAAGTAAAGTTCCGTGCACGAATGAAAGCCTTGGAAAGTTTGCCGTTGCCGGTGAGGGAAGAGTTGTCCGCACCGTATGCGATTGTAAGCGTTTCGATTTCCGTGTTGGAATATGCGGTGAGTGCGGATGTGGTTTCAACGGTAACAGCTTTGACTTCCGTTCCGTTGACAAGATTGAGTGTGCCGCCGCCGCGGAGAATGATTTCGTCTGCCGTGCAGTCATCGAGGGTGATGTTCGCACCGCCGCGGACGATCAGCGTTCCGTTGATATCGCAGTCCGCGAACGTGATTTTGCCGTCGGACGCGCCTTCGGTCACGATATTTCTGCCGTTGAAGCGGACATTGCTGATGGTAATGTTGCCGCAGGTGATGGTATTGTTCGTTTCATACGCACTGCCTTCACGATTATAAATGCTTGCATTGTAGATGCAGCCCGCAGCACGGTAAAGGATGGTGAGTGCTTCCGCACGGGAGAGCGTTTTCGACGGCTTCAGCTGATATGTACCGTCGTTCTGCTTGTAGCCGTTGAGAATGCCGGCATAAACGGCACGGAGGACATATTCCTTGTATGCCGGAGAAATGGAAGCGGAATCTGTAAAGGTGGATGCGTTGGCCTTTTCGTTGGCGGGAAGATCCAGATAACGGACGAGAAGAGAAGCCGCTTCTTCACGGCTGATCAGCCCTTCCGGATTGGCATTGGTACCGTAGTCGAGAATATATCCCTGCGCAGCTGCTTTCTGGAAATAAGGCGCGTACCAGCTGTCAGCTTTGACATCGGCAAAATTGATTGCGGCGGTTTTTGTCAGACCGAAGGTTTCGTCAAGCATCTTGATGAATTCGGAACGCTTGACTTCGCCGTCCGGCTTGAAGATATAGGTGCCGTTGGACTGTTCGTAGCCGTTAAGAACACCTTTTTCGACGAGATAAGGGATTTGTCCGTTTGTCCATGCCCAGTGACCGGAAACGTCGGTAAAGGAGACGTTCGCCGCGCCGACGGAAATCATGGAAGCTGCACCAATGGTCATAGCGGCAGCCAGGACACCGGACAGAATACGTTTAAAGAGTTGCATATGTTCCTCCAAGTAAAAATTTGCGGATAGATATACATGATAATTATACCATAAACGCAGAAATATGCAAGTGTAAATTTGTGGAAATGCGGCATTTCGGCGGAAATTTGTGAGAAAACACAAAAGAAGATCAAAGGATAAAACAAATTCCGTCAGCCGGCGTTCTTTGCTTTTAGACGTTTGCCGATGAGGGAAAGTTCCCGCTGTACAGGATTTTCTGTCAAATTTTCACTGTCAGCGGGAAAACACTTGCATGTCAGCCGGAGAATTGTTATAATAAAGGAGACTTGTTATAGTAAAACGGAAAGAAAAAATATAACAGGGAGGTATCCAGATGGATTTTTCCAAGCTCGAAGAATATACCCATGTACTGCGGGAGAAGTATGACATTCCAGCGTTTGACCTTGCGGTCAGCTGTGCGGGAAAGGAAGTATACCGGAAGACGGACGGGTTTTCAGATTCTGCGAAAACAAAACCTGCATCCCCGAAGGATCTTTATATCTGTTATTCCGCATCGAAGGTTCTGACGGGAGCTGCACTGGCAAAGCTGGTTTCGGAGGGCAAACTCTCTCTCGATGATGAAGCGTCAAAGTATATTCCGGCGTTTGCGGATGTGAAGGTCGGCGTACGGAACGAAAAAAGGGAAGTCATCGCTGTCCGTGATCCTGCACGGCCGATTCTTATCCGCCATCTTGCGACGATGACTGCCGGCTTGTCCTACAGCTTTGCAAATCCGGAGACACATAAAGCCATGAAGCAGAAGCCAATGACGGCACGTGAACTGACGGACTGGATTCTGACCGACCCGCTGCAGTTCGATCCGGGAGACAGTTATGCATACAGCTTCTGTCTGGATGTACTTGGCGGCATCATCGAAGAACGGACCGGCATGCGCTTTTCCGAGTATATCCGTGAGAACTTCTGTGTCCCGCTCGGCATCACAGACCTCACCTATCATGTGTCTCCTGAACAGAGAGAACGGCTGACCGCACAGTACCGCATGAAGGGGAAGAACGCGAACGGCGGATATATCTATGAAGAAATGGAAAAGAACTGCAGCTATATTTTCAGTGATGTTTATGACAGTGCCGGTGCAGGAGTTCATGCTTCTGTGGATGACTACATGAAGTTTGCGTCCGCACTTGCCTGCGGTGGTGTCAGTGCGGATGGCATTCGGATTATGAGTGAAGAAGCCGTGAATCTGATGCGTACGCCGCTGCTGACGCCTGCACAAAAAAAGGCATATGATACGCTTGGCAAATATGGCACATCATACGGTCTCGGTGTCCGCACTACCATGGAACCGGAAAAATTCGGATTCTGTACTCCCGTCGGTGAATTCGGCTGGGACGGTGCGGCTTCCGCTTATGTGAGTATGTATCCGGAAAAGAAAATCGCGTTTTATTTCGGCATTCAGGTGCTCGGATTCGGTGAATGCTTCCAGGTTATCCACCATAAACTGCGGGAACTGGTTTATGAAGCGGCAGGATGCCCCGCACAGCACCGGCAACATTATTAAATTTTTGGTTAAATATTTTAATATCTCTTGACAGAATTGTTTGAATATGGTATTATCATCCTGCAAAATAATTTTCAATGAAAGCAAGAGGATGGAATGCCCATGAACAAGAAACAGACGGAGATACTGAACGATTATTTTCTGCATTCCGCTCTGCATTTACTGACGCTGGAGGAACAGTGCCTGCGCCGGCGCTGCGCAAAGGATCTGTCCATCCGGGAACTGCACGTCATCGAAGCGGTGGCGGCTCTTCTGGAAGGCGGAAAGAATACGATGGCGGAGATTGCGCGGTATCTGCATCTCTCTCCGGCATCGCTGACAACGGCGGTCAATGTGCTGGTCCGCAAGGAATATCTCATCCGGGAATATTCTGCGGTGGACAGACGGGTGATATATGTCCGCCTGACGGAAAAAGGCAGAGAAGCGAACCGGGCATATCTCGATTTCGAGAGAGAAATGATTGCCGAAATCACGAAAAATATTGATGAAGCGTCCGCGGATGCCATGATCGACGCGCTTCTGCGGATGAGCGAATATCTGGAAGCCGGAGCGGATGAATTGGCATCGGAGGGGTCTAACGAATAAATCGGCATCTTTTCGTAAAACGGAAACAGCTGAAAGGCGGAAACCGGACGAATCATCAAACAGAATAACAAATCATCAGGCTGCTGCGGAGCATAAACTCTGCGGCAGCTTTTTGTATTGGCACAGCTTTGTGATTATTTCCAAGTCAACTGCATACAATCATTTTGAAAATCCACGTTTTACCTATTGCGCACGGAGGGGATTTCGTGGTAAACTAAGAAGGTTTTGCAAAGGAATTATTATTAAAGACATGGAATCGTCAAGGAGTATTATTATGGATTTCAGTACACATAAGCACGTGAAAATCATCGCCGGACGCGGTGCGGTGAAGAAGAACGCGGCGGTTTTTGCTTCTCTAGGCAAGCGTGCCATGATTGTGAGCGGAAGAACATCCGCGGATAAATGCGGAGCTATGAACGATGTCGCTGAAGTGCTTCAGTCGGTCGGATGCACCTATATCCGGATGAATGCGGTTCCCGAGAATCCGCCGGCGCCCCTGTGTCATGAAGCGGGAGAAACGTGCCGGAAGGAAGGCTGTGATTTCATCATTGCCATCGGCGGCGGTTCTGCCATCGACGCGGCAAAAGCGATTGCGGCATATGCGGCGAATCCTGCCTGCGGTGTGATGGACCTTTTCGATGACAGCGTGCGCACGAATGACGGTCTGCCCCTGATCGCCATTCCCACGACAGCCGGTACGGGCAGTGAAGCATGCCGTTATTCGGTGCTGACCATCGACGGCGGTCTGAGAAAAAAGACGTTCAAGCATTCTTCCGCTTACGCCAGAGCTGCATTTGTCTGCCCCGAGTATACCGAAACCATGAACGAAACGTATACGGTGTCTACCGCACTGGATGCACTGGCGCACGCGATTGAATCCTATTTCTCCCCGAAGTCCACGGCGGCATCACAGGAAGCGGCACTGTTTGCGGCAAAGGAAATCTGGGATGTGCTGTTCGGCAGTGCATCCGGTGAAGGCTTTACGGCAGAACAGCGTGACCGTCTCGCTTATGCTGCGGCAGCTGCCGGTATTGCCATCGACTATACGGGAACCGGTTTCCCGCATCCGCTCGGCTACAGCATCACCCTGACAAGAGGCATTCCGCACGGAGCAGCCTGTGCAGTCTTTGAAGGCGCGTTTCTCAAGTATAATATGCTGACGGATGAAGGGAGAAAACGTGCAAAGGTACTGGCGGATCATCTCGGAACCACGGAAGAAGAAATGATCGAAAGAATCCCCGAAAAGAGCGGTGTGAAGCTCCGGATCGGCGCGGCGGAACGGGAAGAACTGATCGACCGTGTTGCGGGAGCGGGCAATTATGCCAATTCTCCCTATGTCATTTCCAGAGGCGAAATGTCCGACATTTACGCGAGAATTTTCGGCTGAAAAGAATACAGGAGCAGAAATGTCCCAAAATCAAAAAAGGGCGTGTCGCATTTACATTGAAAAGTGTAATTTGCGACACGCCTTCTCGCTATTTCAAGAATAATGCTCTACTTTTTCTCCTTTAGCGAGGAGAAAAAGTAGCAAAAAGAGGAACTTTATCAGAAGTCTTGGGTGTTTCGAGCTCTGCGGAGCTCGACAAGGGGCTTTGCCCCTTTGTACCCCACGAGCTTTTGA
>JAFQLN010000139.1 GCA_017414585.1 Clostridia bacterium
CCCGAACAGACCATGGACATTTATCTTCCCGAAGGAAGCGGCTGGTACGATTTCTATACGGAAAAATATTACGAAGGCGGACAGTTCATTCGTGTTGTGTGCACCATCGACAGAATTCCGCTGTTCGTCCGCGCAGGCTCGATTGTACCGGTATCTCCTGTTATGCAGTATGTGGATGAAGATCCCGACGCAGTCTGTGAAGTACGGGTTTATGCCGGCAGAAACGGTTCGTTCACGCTCTACAACGACGCCGGAGACGGATATGACTATGAAAACGGCGCATATACGGCTGTCAAGATCAGCTATGACGATCAAACCGGAAAAATCACCGAAGAACTGTCCGGTACGGATGCATTCCGACGCAATACGGTTTACCGCATAATCCGCTGAGGAGCGGCTGGAAAGACTATGCCGGAAAGGAGATTGTGTATGTTCCATATGATGGATTTTCTGAAAACAAAAGTGAATCCTGCCGACGGTCTGCGTCTTGACTGCAGATGCAGCGGCTGTCTTTGTGAACTGAGCCTGACCAATACATCCGACATTCCGTGCACAATCGGGGATCTGACCCTTTTTGAAACCGAAATGCCGTTTTCCCCGGATACGAAGGTTTACGGGGAAGGGTACAATAAACTCGCCCAGTACAGTGGAACTGTTTCCGACTGCCGGATGACGGCTTCTTACGGCGACTATACCCACTATAAATTCCCGAAACCGGAGGATATGCATCAGGTTTTCAACATGGCTGTCTTTTCTCCGGCGGATGAAAATCCCGTACTGATCGGTTTTGCATCCTGCTTCCGTTTCAGCGGCTGTATCCGGTTCAATGAAAAAACGCTCAGTATTGCCATAAACGGTGAAAACAAAACCATTGCAGCCGGAGAAACAATTCGTCTGGAACAGATTTATGTCGAACAGGGCGAAAAGAACAGGATTCTTGAAAACTTCGCCGGAGCAATAGCGAAGAATCATCCTAAGCTCGATTTTCCCGAAATTCCGACCGGATGGTGCTCATGGCTGGTCTACGGCGCAAGTGTTACCGCTCAGAACATTTATGATAATCTGCGGGCGATCAAACAGCACGGACTGGATCTGAAATATATACAGATTGATGACGGATATCAGGCGTACATGGGCGACTGGCTCGAGACAACGGAGCATTTTGAAGGCGGCGTGAAAAAGGTCTGCCTCGATATCAAAGGACAGGGATTTGAACCTGCTATCTGGGTCGCTCCGTTCATTGCCGAAAGAGATTCCGCTGTGTTCAGGACGCATCCCGACTGGTTTGTGAAGGATGATGAAGGCAAGCCTCTTTCCTCAGGGGATGTAACATTCGGCGGATGGCGGCACGGTCCGTGGTATATGCTGGACCCGACCCATCCGGAGGCACTGGACTATCTCAGAAAAGTTTTCCGTACGATGCATGACGAATGGAAGGTAACATACTTCAAGCTCGATGCGAATATGTGGGGTGCCATGCCCTTCGGACACCGGCATGATGACACAAAGACCAGCATTGAAGCATATCGGATCGGAATGGAAGCGATTGTGGAAGCGGCGGGCAGCGACAGTTTTGTTTTGGGATGCAACGCACCGATGTGGCCTTCTATCGGCGTTGTTCACGGAATGCGCATCACGAATGACAACACGAGAGCGTGGAATCGTTTTACACATCTTGCGCGTGAATGCTTCCCCAGAAACTGGCAGAATAACCGTCTTTGGATCAATGACCCCGATACCGTTCTGCTCCAGAACAAAATGATCCGCGTGACCGGACCGGATGGCCAAGATACATGGGCTAAAGGTCCTGTAACACGGAATGAATTTCTGTTCAATGCAGCTTATACGATGGCTTCGGGCGGCATGGTTCTTTCCAGTGACGATATATCCGCTCTCAGTGAAGAAAACGTGACTCTTCTCAAAAAACTCATCCCGTCGGTCGGGAAAGCCGCAGAATTTGAGGATGACAGCTTTACGTTCGGCAGAGCAGTGATCGACGAAAAAACGACGATTTTCTATATTTTCAATTTCGAGGATAACGCAAGAGAAATACGGATTCCCATGGACGGAAACAACGAGGTTTTTGATCTGTTTGAAGAAAAGGAACTGGGTTTGCAGGAAAACGGGATATTCTATCCTGCTTTCCCGCCGCACTCTGCAAAGGTTTTGATCTGCAGCAAATGATTCTGAGGACTCGGTACGGATCCGTGACAGAATATCAACGTACTATGACCATTATGGAGGTTAAAATGAGCAACAACGGCATGAACAAAATGTGGTACAGACAAAGTGCCATGACATGGAACGAAGCACTTCCGCTCGGCAACGGACGGATCGGTGCTATGGTATACGGCGGAGCGCAGCATGAACGGATTTCACTCAATGAAGATACGCTCTGGACCGGAAAACCGGTGTATTATGAAAATCCCAATGCTGCGGAAGTTTTCAGAAAGGGACGCGAACTGGCACTCGAACGCCGCTATGTGGAATCTCAGCAGCTGTTTGATGTTGAATTCACCAGCCCTTGGTCGCAGATTTATATGCCTCTCGGCGAAATGCGCCTTGATATGGAGCATTCCGATGAAATCGAAAACTACCGCCGGGAACTGGATATCCAAACAGGTATCCATACTGTCGAATACGACTGCTGCGGTGTGCACTATACCCGTGAATGCTTCATCAGCTATCCCGATCAGGTTCTTGCTATGCGTCTGACCGCAAGCCAGCCGGGAGCACTGACTTTCACGCTGTCCCTCACACCTACCATGGACGCGATGGTCAAGCAGACAACAACCTCCACGGACATCAGCGGCAACTGTCCCGTCGTTATCCGGAAGGATCATACATCCTACACAGATGCCCCTGCGGATGAAAACGAAAAAGGCGTTGGCTTCTATGCCGAGGCAAGAGTAGTGCTGCAGGGCGGACGCAGTGCACGGAGAGGCGGTGTCCGTGTACAGAATGCTGAAAGCGTGACGCTGTACTTCAATGTTCGTACCAGCTACAACGGATGGGATAAGGATCCCGTTCTCGAAGGTAAGCCGTATATCGAACCGTGCAAGGCGGAACTTGATGCGGCGGCAGCCAAGGAATACGATGCGCTCAAGGAAGCACATATCGCCGATCATAAAGCTCTGTATGACCGTGTAACGCTCGACCTCGGCGGCGGAGACGAAAAATTCGCACCCACCGACGAACGCCTTTATGAACATGAAAACGGAAAAGAAGACCTTGCACTGTATGCACTGTACTTCAATTTCGGACGCTATCTCACCATTGCTGCTTCCCGTGAAGGAACGCAGCCGACGAATCTGCAGGGCATCTGGAACGACTGGTTCATGCCGCCGTGGAACTGCAACTATACAACCAATATCAACACGGAAATGAACTACTGGCCTACGCTGATGGCAAATCTTCCGGAGTGCTATGAACCTCTGCTCAAGATGATCGAAGAACTTGCGGTCAGCGGCGAACGCACAGCACGGGATTACTACGGTGCGCCCGGCTTCACGGTACACCATAACACCGACCTGTGGCGTCTTACCACACCGATCGGTGCAAACAACAGAGGCACAGCGCAGTGGGCGATATGGCCGATTTCGTCCGGCTGGTTCATGCGTCACGTATGGGAATATTACGAATATACGCAGGATGCCGAATGGCTGAAGAACACAGGCTGGCCGATCATCAAAAAAGCAGCTGAGTTCTATCACGCAACACTGGTTGAGGACCGCGACGGTACGCTGATCATGGCTCCTTCCACTTCTCCCGAAAATACCTTCCTTACAGAAGATAATATCCGTTGTGCAATTTCCGCAACGACTGCCATGACGCAGGCCGTTGTCCGCGATGTATTTGAAATCTGCGTGGAAGCTGACCGCATTCTGCAGCTGAACGACGCTCTTGCGCTTGAATTGAAGACCCTCATTCCCAGACTCAAGCCTTTCGGAATCGGAAGGGACGGAGAACTGCTCGAATGGGCAGAAAATCCGAAAGAAAATGATATCCACCATCGGCATATCTCCCATCTGTACGCACTGCATCCGGCACGCCTGATTACGCCGGAGGATACACCGGAACTTGCCGAAGCCTGCCGTACAACCCTGAACCGCCGCGGCGATGAAAGTACCGGCTGGGCAATGGGTTGGCGCATCAACACATGGGCGAGACTGGAAGACGGTGACCGCGCTCTCAAACTGCTGGATACCCAGCTTCGCGTTGTGGAAGGAAGAAATTCAAAGCGCAGCGGTGAAATCAACTATTCCAACGGCGGCGGTACCTACCTGAATCTGTTTGACGCGCACCCGCCGTTCCAGATTGACGGGAACTACGGCGCGTGCTCCGGCATTGCGGAAATGCTTCTGCAGACCAGACCGGACGGAACGCTGAAAATTCTTCCCGCACTTCCGAAGGCATGGAGAAAGGGAAGTGTGAAGGGGC
>JAFQLN010000140.1 GCA_017414585.1 Clostridia bacterium
AAAGGCACGAAAAAAGCCGAAACACTCAAGTTTTTTGAGCATTTCGACTGATTTCTCATCGGAGTGACTGGATTCGAACCAGCGGCCTCTTGGTCCCGAACCAAGCACTCTACCGGACTGAGCCACACCCCGATTGCCTGAATATTATAGCATATCCGACCGACTTTGTCAAGGGATATACACAAATTTTTTCTCTTTAAGCGAAGTTTTCTTTCCGTTCTTCTTCCCCCGCAGTTTCCGCATCTGCTGCTTGCTGCAAAACCGTAAAGTTTCGCTGTTTCCTGCCGGATCTCACACGTTTCTGTATTCATATCAGAACATCCACACCGTAGCTGAGTACGGTCATGATCAGTCCCGCTGTGACAACGCCGCCTGTGATCGCGGGAAGTGCGTTCTTCAGCCGAAGATCAAACAAAGCCGCAACGAGCGCCCCCGTCCATGCACCTGTTCCCGGAAGCGGAATCGCCACGAGAATGAAAAGCCCCAGCGTTTCGTATTTCACAAGGATACTGCCTTTGTCCCGCGCACGTTTTTCCAGCTTCGCCGCAATATTGCCGAGCAGCGTACTCTTTCTCCGCATCCAGGCAAAAATCCGGCGGACAAACAGGATGATAAAAGGTACCGGAACCATATTCCCAATAATGCTGACAAAAAGGACGGCAAGATACGGCAGATCCTGCGCCACCCCCCACGGAACAGAACCGCGCAGTTCAAGCACGGGAAGCATCGCCATCCCGAATACAGTCAGATATTTCAGAAGGGTATTCATACATCTTCCTTCGCTATACAGATTTCTTTCATTATACCTTTTTCTCCTGCCCGATTCTTCACCAATTTGTAAATATTATGCGCCGCAGGTGAATTTTGTTCCTATTCATCCCTCTCTCCGCAAATCAAAAGAACAGGGCGTTCCGCTTGGGAATTCCCTGTTCTCTGTCTTTTTGCTTTATGCGTTAATTTCGTTGATGACATCGAGATCAAACTCGATGGTATCGCCATGTTCCGTGATCATTGCTTCGTAATCCGCATTGGACAGCGCGCCTTCCGCGTTCACTTCCCATGCGGTGCCTTCGCCCTGACCCATGTATTCCATGATGTGCCAGCCGTAGTCGGATTCCACGATACCGCGGTCGCCTGCCTTGCGGTCTGCATCAAAGAGCCATGCGTTGAAGGTGTTGGTCATCTGACCCTGCGCTACATTTTCATATACACCGTCTGTTCCAAGAGAACCGGTGTCAGCACTGTATGCAGCTACAAGTTCAGCAAACTTTTCATCCGAGTATCCGGCTGCTTCCCATTCTGCGAGAACTTCTTCTGCCTTGGTGCCGTCGGTGTACTGATCGGTCGAGAAGAGAATGTGACGGACATTGCGGTTTGCGGTTTCATCGCGGTAGGAGGGCTTGAGCAGGTAGTATACCGTGAAGCTGGTATCGCCTTCCACGCCGGTCATGTGAATGTCGCCTGCGGATGCGGAGAACGCCCATTCAGATACAGCGGCAATGGATGCTGCGGTTTCATGTCTGTGGTAGCACGCTTCAACAGCTGCGTCGATTGCAGCTTCATCATTGCCGATTGCGGCGAGGTGTTCGCGGACAAGCGCCTTGAAATCGTCTGCGGATTTTGCTGCTGCGATCTTATCTGCTGCTTCCTTTGCGGATGCGGATGCGCCGGAAGTATCACCGATGGGGTTGCCTTCCACATCCTTTTCCATGTAGTCGAACGCGCTTACCTTGTAAACGAGGTAGTCAACACCGTCGAAATCAGCGGCGTGTTCCTTGTAGTATGCTTCCTTTTCTTCAGCGGTGTAGGAAAGACCTTCCATGAACTGATTGGAGTACAGCGATGCAAGTGCGGTCAGTTCCAGACAGTTGCGTACGTCCTTTTCGTTCATGCCGGTACCGATGGAAACGGTGAGGTACTGATCCAGGGAGTAGCCGTAGGATTCCGCCATTGCTTTGAGCATTTCAATCGTCGAGTCGATTTCAGTCTGATCCACATCGGCAGTGGAGAGCCCTGCTGCGTTTGCAGCTTCGCAGATAGCGAGAAGTTCGCCGACATAGTCCACGGTCATTGCAACAAAGTAGTCGAACCAGGTACCGTTTTCAACGTAGGGACAGGTCTGCGCCTTGAGGGACTTCGTGGTGTCTGCGCCGAGCATGCTGAGATACTGCGCATAAGTGGAATAGTTGCTGTTGTAGAAATATGCCATCATAGTGCCGGAGACTTCGAAGTTTTCACTTTCCGCGGCTGTTTTACTGCGGAGCAGTGTACCGTTGTCGCCGAGCTTGTTGTACACGTTCAGCCCGATGACGAGAGCTGCTGCGAGGATCACACACAGTGCGATCAGGAGGGTTTTCAGTTTCTGCTTACCCATGGCAGGATAAACTCCTTTCCTGTTTGCGAAAAAATTGTAGTTTACCGGACAAAATCCGGCATGATATCAAATCATCATATGATTATAGCACAGTTGTGCGCGGATTTCAATTGTTATTTACAATTATTTATAAATTGTTTGAATATTCAGCGTGTGTTCACAGAAAAAACACACGCATCACGGCAGTCGTCCGCTCTTTCCGTCCTCTTTTACCCCAAGCGGATACAGCTGCAAATTTTTTCGCAAACTGTCTTTTCCCTCTTGACACACAACTGTATCAGTGATATAATACAGTCACAGCAAAGTGTATTACTCGACTAACACGCTTTTTTCATCCGAAGAAAGGAAGGCGTCCGCCATGATTTCGTTTGACAATTTCATCCAGACCGATGGTGTACCGATCTATCTCGCCATCATCCGGCATATCGAGCGCGGTGCGGCAGCCGGCATTGTAAAAAACGGCGATGAGCTTCCCTCCCGACGGATGCTGTCCGCCCTGCTCGGCGTAAATCCGAACACCATCCAGAAGGCTTACCGCATTCTCGAGGAAGACGGGCTGGTTGTCTCCCACAGCGGTGCGAAAAGCGTGATGACGCTGGATGACGAAAAAATATCGAGAATCCGCCGCGAGCTCATAGCCGCCGATGCCGGAGACTTCATCCGTTCCATGACAGCCATGGGACTCTCGAAATCCGAAACGCTCAGCCTGCTCGACAGGCTCTGGAAAGAATGAAAGGAGCTGCGCTTTGAAAAAACATCTGTCCGTCCTCATGCTCTATATCCGATCGAGTTTTTTGCCGCTCTGTCTGATCTTTCTTCTTACCGCGGCACTGTCCGTCTGTCTCTTTGCCAAAGATCTTTTGCCGGAAATCCGCTTTTCCAGCCCCGGCTCGCGTCATGGCGTGGAAATACTCGGACTGGAAACCCTCTTTGCGCACACAGCCATCCCGTGGATTTTCACCGGCGCACTGGTTCTCATGACCGTACTGCTTCTCATCCCCGGCACCGCTTTCGGTTCGCAGACCGCGTACACCATGAGCCGGCTCCGCATTTCGGACAAAGCGGCATTCCTCTGGCAGGCGGGATACAACACACTCGCGTACTTTATGCTCTGGGCAGTCGGCGCGTCCGTTCTGGCGGCAATGTGCTTCTGGTACGGCGCATCCGTCTCAACCGCAACGGAGCATTCCGTCTTCCTTGCCCTGTACCGCGATGAGTTCTTACACAGTATGCTCCCGCTCCACGACACCGGGCGGATCGTGCGCAATCTCTCGTTCTGCATGGCTCTCGGCGTCACAACGGCACACTATACCTTCAGACAGCGCGGTGGAAAAGCGTCCTATGTCATCATTCCCGTGCTTATTTATATCATCCGCGCGTTTCCGGAAGAGATGGGCGCCCTCCCGATAGATATCATCGGAAGTGTCATCTGCCTGTTCCTTGCGGGACTGCTGATCGTCATGGTGCTCACCGATCGGATGCGCTTCCTGTTTGAAGAGGAGGATCAGCCATGGAACGAATAAAAAAATTCACCGAACAGCTCAGAAAGCTCGCGCCGCCCGGCATCCGTCTTGAAAGCGAATGCGGAACTTGGCTCACCGGACTGCTTCTTGCCCTGCTCTATTCGATGCGCTTTATGATTGCGTTCGGCAATGAGCGGTCGGATATGTACTATTACGATCCCGACACGAAAATCCGGCACATCGTCAGCGGTTTTGTCATGCCGGATTATGCCGATCTCGCCGAGGGTTCCCTTAACGGTTTTTTCCTCGTCGCTCTGTGCGTCCTGTTCGCGGCGGCGTATCACTACACCTACTATTCCTCCCAGGGAAGCCGGGCGCTGTACCTCGTCAGACGGCTGCCGGATCGCTTCTATCTATTGAAAACCTGCGTCACCCTGCCCGTTCTGGCTTCTGCGGCAACGCTTCTCTTTGCTCTGCTTCTCTATTTCGTCAATTTCGGTCTTTATCACCTGCTGACCCCGGAAGAATGTCTCCGTGCCGGTCAGTGGGCAAGGTTATGGAGTTTCTGATATGCTGAAAATCGAAAATCTCACCAAATCCTATCCCGGAAGCCGCAAAAACGCGCTCACTGATGTATCCGCTGCACTGCCGCGCGGGGAGATCGTCGGGCTGTTCGGAGAAAACGGCGCGGGAAAAACCACGCTCATGAAATGTGCTCTCGGATTTCTCCCCTATAAAGGCACAATCACCCTCGACGGCGAGCCGATTACAAAAAAGAATATCGAAAAGCTGGCGTTTGCAACCGCGGAACACTCGTATTTTCCGAATCTCACGCCCGCCGCACACCGCGATTTCTACCGCGAACACTTCCCCGCCTTCTCGGACAAACGCTTTGCGGCTCTGATGAACTTCTTTGAACTGCCGATGTACAAGCCGCTCCTTGCGTTCTCCACCGGACAGAAAAACCAGTTTGAAGTCATCCTCTCTCTGTCGCAGGGAGCGGACTACATTCTCATGGACGAACCGTTCGCCGGAAACGACGTCTTCAACCGCGAGGATTTCTACAAAGTCCTGCTCGGCATTCTCGAACCGCACGAGACCGTCCTGCTCTCCACGCATCTGATCGAGGAAGTGTCGGACTTCATCGGGCGCGCTCTGCTTCTGCGGCACGGGGAAATCATCGCGGATATCACGACGGAGGAACTGGAGGAAAACGGGCAGACTCTGATGGAATATATCAAGGAAAACTACCGTTACCGCAGTGACCGTGTGAGCAAGGCTCTCGACGATCTGACCGACCTCGACTGAAGGAGAACGTGCATATGAAAAAATACCTCGCGCTCTTTCTTTCCTTTATTATATTGTCCTCCGCCGCTCTGATCGGTGTGCAGGTATACGCCGCCGCAGATGCCGTTCCCGTCGTTTACACGGAGCACACCCTGACCGGAGACAAAAGCGAAATCGACGGAATCGAACTCTTTCTTGAACTGCACTGTGCGGAGCATCTCTTCTGGGACTGCGAGCTTACACTCGGCGAAAAAGTCAAAACCGATACGAAATTTTCCTATATCAACGACTACAAGCGTCCCGTAACCGAACCCCGCGGCAGCTTTGACCTCAGCTTTGGTCTGAACAATTTCGGCGCATCCGGCTCCGGGGATCTGCTTGAAGACCGCGATTTCTTCGGGCAGTACGACATGATCGCCGCCGCAGCTGAAAAGACACCCGCCGGAAAAACGCACACCGAAATCTTCCGTCTCGCGGACTTCTACGAATACTACCCCATCGCTGTCGATATGCATCTGCATGACCTCTGGTTTGACTCCAGCCATACCAGCACAATCACCGACCGCAAATACGGGACACAGATCGAAAGTCTGTTTGCAGTTCTCACCGAAATGTTCAAAATCCCCGTGGCAGACAACGATTACCGTGAAATCCAGATCAAAAAACGCCCGGATGGCACAGTTTCCGAGGTGCACTCCTCCCCCGCGGACAATGATAACTATACCTACCTCTCCACCTTTTCCGCCATCACGGATGATGCGATCTACTTTTCGATTCTTCCGATGACGCATGAAGGTCCCGATGTAAGCATGGATATAAGCATGATCAAAGGCGGCTGGGGCATCTATAGACTCCCCTATACCGTCACGGACTACGAAACGCCGTACTATGCGGAGTCAAAAACCATGGTACAGCTGCGTCCCGATCTGCTCTCCTGCGTTTTTCCCCTCGAAACCGGCGTCATCATCGAGGATTTCTTCCTCTCCGAAGATGCATCCGTCTTTTATCTGACCACACGCCGCCATGCCGGGGAAGAAGACGAAATCAGCCTGACCGTGATCGACCGCGAAACGATGACCGAAGTGCAGTCCGTGCCGCTGTTCAACTGCCTGCCGGACGACTATATCAGCCTGACCGCCAGTGAGGAGAATTTCATCCTTTATAAAATCGCGTACAAAAAATTTGCCGTTATCGAAAAGAAAGACGGACGCTGGCAGACCGCTTTCGTTGTGGAGGATGAATCTATCAATACCTACTGGTCGAGTCAGGAGTTTGTCACATTTTCCTACGATACGCCTGCCGCTTTTGACGGAGAACGGCTTGTGATCGCCGGATACTCCAACGAGCGCGGCGGAAACGGCTGGGACAGAGCCACGAGCTTTCTTTCCACCGTTTACCTCTCCGTTTACAGCGCAGAAGGAAATCTTTATACGGGGAAATTCACTTCCTCTCTTGACACCGGGACATATTTGCAGTACAATAATATCTGCAGACCGAAGGATGAAGGCACACTGATCCTGCGTCTGCCGTAAATCATGCCTGACAAACACGATTTTCTGAAAAAAGGAAGATCGTGTTTTGTTGTTGTTCTCACATATAGGCAGTGTGCACAAAAGAACGGTACGCATACCATAAAAAATGTACTGTTCTTCCTTGGTGCATCTATTGACTTTATCACTTTAGTGTGCTAAAATATCAGCATATTCTTACCCGCCAAGGGTTTTGTATGCCCATTTCACAAACGGAGGTTTTCACCGGATGCAGCTTGACAGTTCCGTTCTGAAAAACGATGAAAAAGCCGTCTTCGCCCTGCGCTCCCTGTACGCAAAGCACGGCTATTCCCAATATAAAATGAACAAATTCGAGGAATATGATCTGTATGTCCGCAACAAGGACTTCCTCGTATCCGACAACATTATCACCTTCACCGACACAAGCGGCAGACTTCTTGCGCTCAAGCCCGACGTGACCCTGTCGATCATCAAAAACGGCACGGACATTCCGGGTGTTGTCGAAAAGGTTTATTATGATGAAAATGTCTACCGAGTCTCCCGCGGTACGCACGCTTTCCGGGAAATCCGGCAGGTCGGTCTGGAGTGCATCGGGGACATTGACGACTGCTGCATCACGGAAGTTCTGTCCATGGCGGCAGACAGTCTCGCGCTCATCTCCGACACATGGGTTCTCGATGTGTCCCATCTCGGCATTCTTTCCGGTGTGCTCAATGCCTCCGGACTTTCCGAAAACGGCAGAAAAAATGTCCTCGCCTGCATCGGTGAGAAAAACCGCCACGGCATCGCGGATATCTGCGCCGCGGAAGGCATCAATGAAGAAAAAACGGCTCTGCTGACCGCGCTTGTTTCCCTCTACGGCACGCCGGACGATGTACTTGCAAAACTCGGGGAACTTCTGAAGCCTCTCGGAGAAAACAGCGACGCGATGCTCGCACTCCGACAGCTTGAAAAAATCACCGCAGCCCTGCCGCAGAGCGAGAAGATTCACATCGACTTCTCCGTGACGGGCAACATGAGCTACTACAGCGGCGTGGTTTTCAAAGGCTTCATCGCGGGCATTCCGGACGGTGTTCTTTCCGGCGGACAGTACGACAAGCTCATGAAGAAAATGCAGCGCAGAGCGGGTGCACTGGGATTTGCCGTATACCTCGATCTGCTCGAACGCATGAACAGCGAACAGCCGGCATACGATGTGGATATTCTTCTCCTCTATGACGCGGACACGGATCCCGTCAAGCTGCGCGACACAGTCCGGCTTCTTGCCTCAAACGGCAGTCAGGTGCTCACGCAGAAGGCAGTCCCGGAGAAGATCCGATACAAACAGCTTCTGCGGCTGAACGAGAAGGGAGTGGAAATTCTTGAAAACCATGCTTAATGTCGCGCTTCCCAAGGGCAGACTCGGCGAGCGCGTATACGATATGTTTGAAAAAGCCGGCTTCCCCTGCCCGTCCATCAAGGAAAACAACCGCAAGCTGATCTTTGAAAACGAAGAATGCGGTGTGCGCTACTTCTGGGTCAAACCGTCCGATGTGGCGATTTATGTCGAACGCGGCGCGGCTGACATCGGTGTAGCCGGACGGGACATTCTGCTTGAGTACAAGCCGGATCTCTACGAACTGCTCGATCTCAAAACCGGAATCTGCCGCATGGCGGTTGCCGCACCGGAGGATTTCCGCGACGATGTGAGAAAAACCCTGCGTGTCGCAACCAAGTTCACGAACATCGCGGCGGCTTACTACACCTCCAAGGGCAGAGACATCGACATCATCAAATTAAACGGCTCGATTGAACTTGCCCCCATCCTCGGACTGTCCGACGTCATTGTGGATATCGTCGAAACAGGCACAACGCTCAGAGAAAATCACCTTGCCGTTTTTGAAACGATCGTTGACATCAGCGCACGCCTGATTGCAAACAAGTCGAGCTTCAAGTTCAAGAACGAAGCAATCGAAAAGGTGACTGCCAGCCTCGCCGAACAGCTTCTCGAAAACAAATAACGAAATCACCGGAGGAACCCTCTTATGATAAAAATCATGAAATACGGCGATGTGCCGAATGCGGAAATCTTCTCCCGCTTTGAGCCTGCCGTGGATGTGGAAGGGATCGTTTCCGACATCATCGCCAATGTCCGCGCAAACGGAGACGCCGCTCTTCTCGCCTATACCGAAAAATTCGACAAAGCCAAGCTCTCTTCCCTGCTCGTCTCGGAAGAAGAAATCGAAGAAGCCTTTGCCGCAGTCGAACCCCGTTTTATTGAAATTCTCCGGGAAGCTGCCGCAAACATCCGCGCTTTCCATGAAAAACAGGTCAGAAACAGCTTCATTCTCAACACCAAACCCGGCATCGTGATCGGTCAGAAGGTCATCCCCGTTGACCGTGCGGGTCTGTATGTTCCCGGAGGCACGGCTGCTTATCCGTCCACGGTTCTGATGGATTCCATTCCTGCCAAAATCGCCGGTGTTCCCGAAGTTGTCATCGTTACCCCTCCGAACGCAGAAGGCAAAGTCAATCCCGTTATTCTCGCGGCGGCAAAAATCGCCGGTGTGGACAAAATTTTCAAAGTCGGCGGCGCACAGGCTATCGCGGCTCTCGCTTACGGAACCGAAAGTGTCCCGAAGGTGGATAAAATCGTCGGTCCCGGCAACGCATTTGTGGCAGAAGCGAAAAAACAGGTTTTCGGGCAGGTTTCCATCGACATGATTGCGGGTCCGAGCGAAATTCTGATCGTTGCGGACAAGACTGTGAACCCGAGACACGCCGCAGCCGATCTGCTCTCCCAGGCGGAACACGACAAAAACGCATCCGCCGTGCTCGTTACCGATTCCATGGAACTTGCCTTAGGCGTACAGAAGGAACTCGAAAGACAGATTCCCCTTCTCGAAAGAGCCGAAATCGCACGCGCTTCCATTGATCATAACGGCAAAATCATCGTTGCCGACACCCTTGACGCGGCAATCGAAATCGCCAATGAAATCGCGCCCGAACATCTCGAACTCTGCGTGGACAACCCGTTCGACTGTCTCGACGCCATCCGCCACGCCGGTTCGATCTTCATGGGCAAGAACTGTCCCGAAGCGCTCGGCGACTACTTCGCAGGTCCGAACCACACCCTTCCGACCAGCGGTACGGCAAAGTTCTCCTCCCCGCTCTCCGTAGACGATTTCGTGAAGAAAACCCAGTACACTTACTACACGAAGGACGCACTCTCAAAGGTTTACGAAGACGTCGCTTTCTTTGCCCGCAAGGAAGGTCTGACCGCGCACGCGAGAAGTGCCGAAGTCCGTTTTGAAGACGATGCGGAGGCATGACATGAGCAGATTTTTCACCTCCCGCCTGTCCGCTCTGACGCCGTACACACCGGGGGA
>JAFQLN010000141.1 GCA_017414585.1 Clostridia bacterium
CTCCCGCGCCACATGGAAGTATTTCGTCGATAATCTGACGGAAGATTTACTGATGGAGGTACTTGAGAAAATGGATCGCGCTCTTGCGGAAACCGATGAATCGGATGAATAAAAGACAGGACGCGAAAATCCTGTCTTTTTCATATCTGTATAAATTATTCCGCTTCGTAGAAGTACACCACGCCTGTGCGGAGAGGAAGCGTGACAGTCAGTCCTGCTTTCAGCTCTTCGGCAGTCTTTGTAAATTCTTCTCCCGTTTCGGAATTCGTAAAGCGGTAGGTCTTCCCTTCTTCCGCAAACGGCAGTACGGTCAGGCTGTCCGCCTGTGCACGGATATTGCGGATGAACTGGACATATCCCTTTCCGTTGTTGTCAAACTGCACGGCATACCAGTCTGCAGGATCCTTGCGGCATTCGGTCAGCGGGTAGTAGTCCCCCTCCAGTGCATATTCCGCAGCTCTGCGCCAGATTGCCAGTGCGGTTTTACTGCGTTCGTACTGTCCGTCGTCCGCGTCATATTTGGTCATGCAGGTAATGGAAGGAACCATGGCATTCTGGAACGAGAACATATCATTCTCCACCCATTCGCCGTTGATGCGCACCGCATCTTCTTTATCCCACGACATATTGTGTGCGCGGAAGTACGGAATCCATTCATGCATCTGACGGTGCTGTTTCTGCTTGATGGTATGTGCGCCGTAGCCGACATCCGTGTAGTGAAGCGTAACCGCGCGGCGCATGGTTTCGAGGTCGTTGCGGCGTCCGCCCGATGCACAGGAGTCAATCCACAGACCGGGATTTCGTTCAATCAGCGCATCCCAGAAGCGGAGGTATCCCTGTACATGAAGGTTTTCCATCGCACCGATGCGGTCTTCGCTTTCCACCTTTTCCCAGCACGGTTTCGGGTCGAAGTTGAAGTCCTGCCGGTACACGCGGATATGTCCTTCCTTGATGATGGAATCCACCCGCTCGATAATCCAGTCACAGGTTTCACGGCATCCGAGATTGACAAGATGGTTTGCATCTCCCTCGCGTCCGGTGGGAAGGAGCCAGTCGATATGCTCATTGTAAAGCTCTGTTCCCGTTACGGCACGTTCCGGTTCAAACCAGAGAAGGAAGCGGATATCGTTTTTATCGCATTCTTCGCCGAGAGGGGCAAAGCCGTTCGGGAAGCGTGCTTCATCCGGTTTCCATGTGCCGATATGCGGCCAGTATTCATCGCATTTGTACCAGCCTGCGTCCACCCACCAGATATCCGGCGTGATGCCGCGGCTGACATATTCGCGGAGTGCGGCGAGCTGATTTTCTTCGCTGGCACCGGTAAATTCCGGCTTGCCGTCCGCTTCAAAATAGTGCATACAGAGCATGGGTTCGATCGGCTTGCCGAATTCACGCGGACAGATATGATCCATGTACCAGCGTCGCCACAGATTGGTGCTTCTGTTGTCATCCCCTTCGGAAATCATGAGGGTAAGACGGGGGGTACGCATCGTTTCGCCGGGGTGAATAACCATATTGCATCGGAGCTGTCCGCAGGTATATCTGACGCCTTCCGCTGTTTTTTCCGCTGTCGCTGTCCACATATGGGGCCAGCCGACTGCCGCACGGACAATGAAGCTGTCAAACGCGAGGTTCATGTAAGGGAACGCACCGGTGCACGAAGTCCCGTCGGTCGGATGAATCGTGCGGGCACCGTTTTCCAGTGTATCGGCAAACCATTCGTAGCCGTTGTCTCGCAGGGTATCGCCGTTGCCGTATATGAATGCCTCAAAATCACCCCGGATCTCTCCGCCGAGTTTTACATCGGAAAGAATCGGTGTATCCTTTGTTCCGTGATTGGTAAAGCAGACCATCCATTCGGAAACGGGATAATCGCGGTATTCGTCGTGGACTGCCTTGATTTCAAATCCGCAATTGCCGCACACACCGGTATAGGTATAGCGCGTGATATTGGCATCCACGATTTCGCGGGTATAGCTCCGGCGGAATTTTGCGGGAATGCCGTGCATCACTTCTCCGCCGAAAGTCCATGTGAGCGGAATTCTGTCAAATGCGGTTTCCGGTTCGAGCGCCGGATGCAGAAAGAGCTTTTCTGTCAGAAGCATATCCGCTTTGGTTGTTCTTGTATTCATGCTGTACTCCTTTTTATTCAGTTTGTTGTCTTTTCGGTTCTTTTAAGGAAATCCGCCAGCCGTTTTGCCGCAGGCTGATTCTCTTCTTTTTCCAGTCCGGGATCGTCCGCCGCTGTCCGGTTTGCGTAAAATGCTGCGCGTTCGATCATATGGGGATCGCGGCAGGCTGCTGCTAACCGGAAGTTCATCTGTCCGTGCTGGCGGATTTCTCCGTTTTCGCTGAAGAAATCCCCCGGACCGCGCAGTTCCAGATCGTATTCGGCAATTTCAAAGCCGTCCGTGGTATTCTTGACAGCACGCAGACGCTGCTGGGCATCGGGCTGGCGCGTATCGGAAACAAGGATAAAATACGACTTGAACTTTCCTCTGCCGACCCGTCCGCGCAGCTGGTGGAGCTGGGACAGACCGAAGCGTTCGGCATTCTCCACGATCATCAGTGTCGCGTTGGGAACATTCACACCGACTTCAATGACTGTCGTGGAAACGAGAACGTGCAGTTCTCCCGACGAAAACGCTTCCATCACGCGGTCTTTTTCCGCCGGTTTCATTTTCCCGTGCACAAATCCCACGGAGAGATCCGGCAGGGCTTCTTGCAGATAGGCGGAAAAAGCAGTTGCGGCTTTGAGCGGAACGGATGTGTCCGTCGTCTGGCTGATGAGCGGGATATCTGCCAGTTCTTCCGGATTTGCAGTCTCTTTTTCCTCGTTTTCCTCCACTGCCGGGCAGACAACGTAGGTCTGATGTCCTTCTTCTGCCTGTTTTCGGATAAAGGCATTGAGCCGTTCGCGGTAGCCTTCGTTTACGATGAATGTGTCAATCTTCTGTCTTCCCTTCGGCAGCTCGTCGATGCGGGAAACGTCGATGCTTCCGTATGCGGCAAGTGTCAGTGTACGCGGAATCAGCGTTGCGCTCATGACAAGGCAGTGCGTGTCCCGTGCTTTTTCAAAGAGAGCCGCACGCTGCATGACACCGAAGCGGTGCTGTTCGTCGATAACGGCAAGTCCGAGTCTGTCAAGTCGTACCCCGTCCGAAATCAGTGCGTGCGTGCCGATGACAAGATCCAGCTTTCCCTCGACGGTTGCTTCATCGGTCAGCCCCGCCAGAATCCGGTCGCGGTCTTTCTTCTTGGTGGAGCCGGTCAGCAGTGCACAGCGGATACCGAGCGGAGCAAACAGTTTTTCAAAATCTTCATAATGCTGTACGGCAAGGATTTCGGTGGGCACCATCACTGCGGCACGGTATCCGTTTTTCACGGCAAGATACGCTGCCGCTGCTGCAACAATCGTTTTTCCGCTGCCGACGTCTCCGGTGAGAACCCGGTTCATGCGTGTCTGCGATGCCAGATCAGCGCGGATTTCTTTCACACAGCGCATCTGCGCACCGGTCAGTTCAAACGGAAGTGAAACCAGAAACGGCGTAAGATCCCCTTTTGTAAACGGACAGGTATTCGCCCGCTTCGCCTTTGCCCCGCTGATGGTCATGGACAGGAACATGAAATACAGTTCGTCAAAAATCAGGCGGCGTCTTGCGTTCTCCATGGCGGAAACGGACTCCGGCCGGTGAATCTGCTGTATGGTATAGCCGGCTGTCGGCAGCTGCAGTTCGGCAAGCGCGTCTTTGGGCGGATATTCCGTCCACTCCCCGCCTGCCAGACGAAGCGCCTGGGATGTGATACTGAACATGAATTTCTGCGTCAGTCCCTGCGTGAGCGGATAGACGGGAACAATATCCGGAAGAACCGTTCCCTCTGCATAAGGCTCGAGGAGAGGGTTCTGGAGCTGCAGACGGTTATAATCAAGTGAAAAGCGCCCGAAAAAGCGGAACATTGCGCCTGTATGAAGGGTATCCTTCAGATACGGCTGGTTGAAATAAGTAATTTCCACCGATCCGGTTTCGTCAAATGCGCGGACTTTCAAGATCGTCATTCCGCGGCGGATCATTTTCACGTTCGGTTCGGAGGAAATGGTCAGAACGGAAGAAAACGGTCCGCTCTCCCCTTCCTGCATTTTCTGCCGGATTTCTTCGAGGGTACGGGTATCTCCGCGGTTCTGATAAGCGCGCGGATAACAGCCGAGCAGATCCCCGACTGTTGCAATTCCCATTTTTTCCAGTGCCTGCTGTCTTGCTTCACCGACACCATGCAGTATGGCATCATCTTTGTCCAGATATCTGCCGGCGTTTTGTTTTTCTTCCATAATTCGCTCTGTCTTTCAATACTTGGCTTTATTTTATCATAAACAGGTTTACTTTACAAGATCCATCCTGTGAAATTTTGAGAGAGGAGACGCCGGTTTCCGTATTGGCTGCCCTTTCCTTTACGTTTTTCTTGACGGAAGGCATGATCTGTGTTATACTGGAAAAAAACCGGAACAGCAGGAGACAGCTTATGCAGCGCGGAAAACTCATTTTTTTAAACGGCGTTACCAGTACGGGAAAATCCACCATTGCGGAGCTGATCCGCGAGATGAGCTGTGAGATTCTTTATACATCTTCCAACGATATTTTCCATGACATGGTTTCCGTTTCCCGCTTTGACGGTAATTTCTGGTGTCTTGCCGCACATTCCGTCATCGCGCAGTACCATGCGGTTCGCGGCATGATCAACGGCGGATTTCACGTTGTCATTGACGGTATGTTTCTCGAACGTGAGGAATATCCGCATCTGTTCGGCAAGTCCCATCACACGCTTTTCGGGGAAATCTTTGCAGGCATACAGCCGGTTATTGTCAATCTCGTCTGTCCGCCGGATGAACTGCGCCGGCGCAACCGTGTCCGCGGCAACCGCAGAGAGAATCAATCCGATTACCAGCTGCAGTTTATGGCACAGAATATCTGTCCCGATCTGACATTGGATGTGATGACTGTCATGCCGGACGAATGTGCGGAGCTGATCCTGCGCTGTGCCGGTATTCCGTATGCTCTTCCGGATAAAGCGCGGAGAGAACGGCATCGGGTGCATATTCTCGAAAAACTGCTCTTCTCTTTTGACGCAGAAATCACCCCGACCGAAAATCCCTCTCTTTCCGAAGACGCATCGGTTATTGATACGACTGTACATACTGTCCGTCCCGATCAAAGCAGGGAGATTGCCGTTTTTCTTCTCCTGCGCGGGTACTCTGTTTATCCGAAAGAATATCCCGGTACCATTCTTCTCGAACGGCGCACGAATGACAGGCTGACGGAAATCTGCCGGATTTGCTGTGACTGCGTATAAACGGCTTCTTCCCTGAAGTATATCCATGCATGAAGATGCAAGATTATCCGCCCGCTTATTCGCTGAACTGTATTTTCGCTGCGTGTTAAATCTGCAAAAGGTTCTTTGGTATATGTGTTATTTTCACACAAATAACATCGAATATCACGCATGAAAACGGCAACTGTACTAAATTTCGCCGAATTATCACAATCCCCTTGACAAGATGCGGGGGGTGTGATAGAATATTCACATCTTCAGAAAAGGAACAATGGTTATGAGAAACTTTTTCGCAGCAGAATACAAGTTTTATTACTCTTACTTTTTTACACGGTGACAAAGTAAGAGTGTTTTTGCTGGCAATTTAGTTTTTATATAACGCATATAAAAGCGGGATTACTTAGTGAGGGCACTGAGTGATTCCGCTGTTTTTGTTCTTCTCAATTCAATTACAATACCATCAGGATCCATTTGTCGGATTCGGAAAGAGGATTATCATGATTGCTGTACTTAAATCCACAACCACACAGAAACAGATAGATAATTTCTGCGAATGGCTTCGCACACAGGGTGTCGGCGTGCACGTTGTCACCGGTGAATACCAGACCGTTGTCGGTCTCATCGGCAACGTCAGCAGAATAGATGAAGATATGCTTCACGGTCTTGATATCGTTGAATCCGTCAAGCGCATTTCCGAACCCTTCAAGAGTGCCAACCGCAAGTTCCATCCGGATGACTCCGTGATTGATGTATCGGGCACAACAACGGTCGGCGGCAATATTTTCGCAGTCATGGCAGGTCCCTGCTCCATTGAATCGGAAGAACAGATCATCACCGTTGCCAAGGCTGTCAAGGAATCCGGTGCAACCATGCTCCGCGGCGGTGCATTCAAGCCCCGTACTTCTCCCTACGATTTTCAGGGTCTGCGCGCGGATGGTATTGAGCTGCTTCTGGAAGCCAAGAGAGAAACCGGACTGCCGATCGTCACCGAAATCATGAGCGCCAACCATCTCCCGCTCTTTGAAGATGTGGACGTCATTCAGGTCGGCGCACGCAATATGCAGAACTTCGAGCTTCTCAAGGAACTCGGAAAAACCAACAAGCCGATTCTCTTGAAGCGCGGTCTTGCAAACACTCTCAAGGAGCTGCTCATGAGTGCGGAATACATCATGGCAGGCGGAAACGAAAACATCATTCTCTGCGAACGCGGCGTCCGTACTTTTGAAACCTACACGAGAAACACCCTCGACATTTCCGCTGTTCCCATGCTCAAGGAACTGACCCATCTTCCCGTCATCATCGACCCCAGCCATGCTACCGGTCTCGCGCGTCTCGTCAAGCCCATGGCTCTCGCAGCAGCAGCAGCAGGTGCGGCAGGTCTGATGATCGAAGTACACAATGATCCCAAAAAAGCGCTCTGCGACGGTCCCCAGTCCCTCACACCCGAACAGTTTGATGATGTGATGAAGTCCGTCAGCCGCGTTCTGGAAGCGATCAGATAAAATCCGGAGGTATTCGATATGATTACAGGTATTGTAGGGCTCGGGCTGATCGGCGGCTCCATGGCGAAAGCATACAAAAAAAGCGGTCAGACTGTCTATGCAGCCGACATCAACGAAATCACGCTCGGCTACGGTCTGCTTTCCGGCGTCGTCGATGAAAAGCTCACGGATGAAAACATCGGACAGTGCGAACTGATTCTTCTTGCGGTCACGCCCGATGCAGCCTGTGTATGGCTGGAAGAAAACGCTGAAAAAATTGCGCCTGCCGCTTTGGTGATTGACCTTTGCGGTACCAAACGCAGAATCTGCTCTGTCGGTTTTGCACTGGCGGAAAAATACGGCTTCACGTATGCCGGCGGTCATCCGATGGCAGGTCTGCACCTGTCCGGCATCAAGAACGCACGCGAGGATCTGTTTGAAGGGCAGCCGATGGTTATCGTCCCGCCGCGCTACGACGATATCGCTCTCTTTGACAAAATCGAATGTCTGCTCGTTCCCGCGCGTTTCGGAAAGTTCACCTTTACAACCGCAGAGGAACACGACAAAATGATTGCTTTCACCTCCCAGATGGCACACGTTGTTTCCAACGCCTATATCAAGAGTCCCGCCGCACAGGAAAAGAACCACTTCGGCATTTCTGCGGGCAGCTACAAGGACCTGACCCGCGTTGCATGGCTGGACGAAAAAATGTGGACTGAGCTGTTTATGGACAACCGCGATAATCTGATCCACGAAATCGACATTCTCATCCAGTCTCTCAGCGAGTACAAAAATGCTATGCTCGAACAGGACAGTGATAAGCTCACCGCTATTCTCCGCGAGGGCAGAATTGCCAAGGAAACCGCAGACGGAACGCCGCAGTAAACCTGCAGTGCTTTCTAAAAATATACTATCTCACTTATTTTTTCGGGGAAACAACCATGAATATCAATGCCGGAAAATACAATATTGTGATCGAGCGCGGTGCTTTGTCCCGTGTGGGCGAATTGGCAAAAGAAGCTGTCAAGCCGTGCCGAGCTGTCATCGTTTCGGACGACAATGTTTATCCGCTCTACGGAAAAACTGTGAAAAACAGTCTGCTGTCTGCCGGGTTCACCCTTGGAGAAAGCTACGTTTTTCCGCACGGGGAGGAATCGAAAAACTGGCAGACGCTTGGTGCGCTGATTGAGCATCTTGCAGCCGAACACCTCACCCGCACGGATATTGTCGTTGCTCTCGGCGGCGGCGTTACAGGCGACATGGCTGGATTCGCTTCGGCTGTCTATCTGCGCGGAATCCGTTATATCGGTCTGCCGACTTCCCTGCTCGCTTCCGTGGATTCGTCTGTTGGCGGCAAAACGGCAGTCGATCTCACTTCCGGCAAAAATCTCGTCGGTGCATTCCACGAACCTTCGCTCGTTGTCTGTGATCCGGATGTTCTTTCTACCCTGCCTGCCGAATTTTTTTCGGACGGTATGGCTGAAGTCATCAAAACAGGACTTCTCGGCAATGAGGAATTATGGAACAAACTCGGCACCAACGCCCCGATTGACGAACTGATCGCCCTCTGCGTCCGCGATAAACGGGATATCTGCGAACGCGATTTATACGACAACGGCGAACGGCAGAAGCTCAACCTCGGGCACACAATCGGTCATGCCATCGAAGCGAAGTCCGCATTCGCAATCCATCACGGACACGCGGTCGGAGCAGGACTGCACGCAATAACAAAAGCATCCGTCATCCGCGGACTGTGTGATGCGGAACTGCTCACGGCACTGGACAAAATCCTTGTCCGTTACGACCTCGATCCGTATCTGTTTGAACGCTTCACTGCAGAAGAACTGTACGAAGCGGCGGCACATGACAAGAAAACCCGCGGTTCTTCCATCACCCTTGTCATCCCGCGTTCCGTCGGACATTCGGAATTGTGCAAAGTTCCCGTCAGCGAGCTTTATGACTATATCAAGGACGGGTGTACCCGATGAAAATCACTTTACAGAATCTGAAGCCTTCCGGTACCATCGCGGCGATTCCCTCGAAATCCCATGTTCATCGTCTTCTCATCGCAGCCGCTCTGTCCGAAAAGGAAACCGTGATCCGATGTGACCGTTCCAATGATGATATTGACGCAACGGCACGGTGTCTGAATGCACTCGGCGCACGCATCTCCTTCCGCGATGGGCTCTTTACCGTTCAGCCGATCCGCTGTGTCCCGGACGATGCTGTTCTTGAAGTCGGGGAATCCGGTTCGACTTTGCGCTTTCTTCTGCCGGTGGCTGCCGCTCTCGGCGTAACGGCGACGTTTCATATGCAGGGCCGACTGCCGAACCGACCGCTTTCCCCGCTTATGGAGGAAATGATTGACCACGGCATTACCTTTTGGAAAATCGAAGGCTCGGACAGATTGACAATTTCCGGAAAAATGCGCGGCGGCAGTTTCACTTTTGACGGAGGAATCTCCTCGCAGTTCACAACGGGGCTTCTGCTCGCTATGTCGCGCATGGATGAACCGTCTTCCATCACACTGACCGGCAGAGTGGAATCCCGTCCTTATATCAGCCTGACAATCCAGACGATTCGCACATTCGGTCTCCATGTCGAAGAAACCGACAACACTTTTTCCGTAACCGGAAAATACTCCCCCCACGCACCTTCCCTCATCACAGCCGAAGGCGACTGGTCAAATGCGGCTTTCATGCTTGCACTGGGAGCTTTCTCCGATGCCGGCATAACCCTGTCCGGTCTGGACTTTCATTCACCGCAGGGAGACAAAGCTATTTTCAATCTGATTGACCGGCAGCAGGGGGGCGCACTTTTCTCCCCTTCCGGAGCCATCGGGTTCAAAAAACACAATAAGGAAGCCATTCCCTCCATTGACGCCTCCGATATACCCGATCTGGTGCCGATTCTATCCGTTCTTGCAGCAGCTGCCAAAGGAACAACCGTTATCGAAAACTGCGGACGTCTCCGGCTCAAGGAAAGCGACCGGATTGCATCGGTCTGTGCCTTGATCAGCAATCTCGGCGGCGATGCACGTGCGGACGGTGACAGCATTGTGATCTGCGGCACCGGTTCTCTGCGCGGCGGTACGGTTGATTCCGTCAACGACCATCGGATTGCCATGTCCGCAGCCGCAGCCTCGCTCATCTGCCGCGAACCTGTTACAATTCTCGGTGCGCAGGCAGTCCGCAAATCCTATCCCGCTTTCTTTGAAGACCTCGGCAAACTCTGCGGGCAGCAGTTCAACTTGGAGGAAGATGCATGACATCCTACGGCAAAAATATTGAAATCCGCATATTCGGCGGTTCCCATGACGAAGAAATAGGCGTAACGGTCGAAGGACTTCCGGAAGGCATTGCTGTCGATACCGATAAATTACAGGTATTTATGGCACGGCGCGCGCCAGGTCAGAACAAACTGACGACGAGCCGCAAAGAACCGGACATTCCCGTCTTCACCTCGGGTCTGGACGAAAACTATGTGACAAACGGCGAGACCTTCCGTGCTGTGATCCGCAACACCAATGTCCGCTCCTCAGACTACAAGAACCTCCGCACCGTTCCCCGCCCGTCCCACGCCGATTTCACCGCTATGATCAAATCCGGCGGAAAAGCTGACCTTCGCGGCGGCGGGCACTTTTCCGGCAGACTCACAGCTCCCCTGTGCATCATCGGCGGCATTCTCAAGGCGGAACTGGAAAATCTCGGTATTTACATCGGCGCGCATATTGCACAGGTTTCCGATTGCCGGGATACTGCATTTGATCCGGTTTCCGTTTGTCCCGAAGATTTTGAAACTGTTCAGAGCCGCGCTTTTCCGGTGCTCGACAGCGAAGCCGGAGAAAAAATGCAGGCAATCATTGATCAGGCGCGCATGGAGCAGGATTCCGTCGGCGGCGTGATCGAATGCGCGGTCACCGGTCTTCCGATCGGGCTGGGCGAGCATATGTTTTCCGGTATGGAAAGCCGTATTGCTTCCATCGTCTTTTCCGTGCCTGCTGTCAAAGGCGTGGAATTCGGCGTCGGTTTCGGCTCGGCGCTTCTGCGCGGATCGGAAAACAACGACCCGTTTTATGCAGACGTAGAAGCCCGTGAAAGCGGCGACAGGAAGAAAATCAAGACAAAAACCAACCATGCAGGCGGTATTCTCGGGGGTATGACAACCGGTATGCCTATGCTCTTCCGTGCGGCAATCAAACCGACACCGTCCATCGGTATCGAGCAGGACAGTGTTGATCTCGACACTCTGGAAAATGTCCGCTTCACCATTCAGGGGCGGCACGATCCTTTTATCGGTGCAAGAGCTGTTCCCGTCATCGAAGCTGCAGCTGCCATCGCAGTTTTCGACTGTATTCTCGATTATGAGGAGGAAATGGAAAAATGAAGTCCACACTCCGCTGCGGTCTGATCGGCAAGCCCCTCGGACACAGCTATTCTCCCGAAATTCACGCGCTCCTCGGCGACTATTCCTATACACTCACGGAACTGGAGGAGGATGAAGTCGGTGCGTATCTGAAATCCGACCGTTTTGACGCAACCAATGTGACGATTCCTTATAAAAAGACCGTGATGCCCTTCCTCGACGAAATCTCCGAAGAAGCAGTACGCATCGGTTCCGTCAACACGATCACGCATCTCCCGGACGGACGTCTGCGCGGCGACAACACCGACTATTTCGGTTTTTCCTATATGCTTGACTTCGCACATATTGATGTCAGGGACCGAATCGTTCTTGTCGTCGGAAACGGCGGCGCTTCCATGACAGCGCGTACCGTTGCAGCTGACCGCGGTGCAAAAGCAGTGAAAATCCTTACGCACAAAGACAACACATCGGAGAAGCTGCCGGAATACACAGATGCTGAAATCATTATCAACACATCCCCCGTCGGTATGTTTCCGAAAAACGGAGAATCCCCCGTCCCGCTGGGTCTATTCCCCCATGTTCGCGGTGTTGTTGACATGGTATACAACCCCTCCAAAACTGCTATTATTCTCGATGCAGAGGAACGCGGCATTCCCTGTATCTCCGGTCTGGCTATGCTGGTCGGACAGGCAAAACTGGCATCGGAACTGTTCACCGGCACGAGCATGGACGATTCTGTCATTGCTGAAATCACCCGAAAAATCGAACTGGACAGAAAGAATATTGCGCTCATCGGGATGCCCGGCTGCGGCAAAAGCACCATCGGCAGAAAACTCGCCGAACTGACCGGACGCCCGTTTATTGATCTGGACGACTATATCACCGAAAAAGCAGGCTGTCCGATTCCGCAGATTTTTGCAGAAAAAGGCGAGCCGTACTTCCGGGATCTGGAAAGTGCCTGTCTGGAAGAAATCTCCAAGCTCTCGGGATACGTTCTTTCCATGGGCGGAGGCACACCCGTTCGTCAGCAAAACCGGCGCATGATCCGTCAGAACAGCACGGTTGTGTGGCTGCGGCGTGATCTGTCCGCTCTGCCGAAGGATGGGCGTCCTGTTTCTCAGGCAAACGATCTTGCAAAGCTCTATGAAGTCCGCAGACCGTTCTATGAAGAAACAGCGGAATACACGGCAGATGTCCTTCCCTCGCCCGAGGATAACGCGAAAAACATTCTGGAGGCAATCGGCTTATGAAATTTCTCATCATCAATGGTCCGAATCTGAATATGCTCGGAATTCGGGAGCCCGGCATCTACGGAAAGCAGGATTTTGCGTATCTGCTCAGTCTGATCGGAAAAACCTGTGACGAAAACGGCATCGGATATGAAACCTTCCAGTCAAATCACGAAGGTGCGATTGTCGATAAGATTCAACAAGCCTACGGAAAGTTCGACGGCATCGTTATCAATCCCGCCGCGTACACGCATACCAGCGTTGCGATTCTCGATGCACTCAAATCGGTCGGTATCCCGACAGCGGAGGTACACATCTCCGACATCAACGCCCGCGAGGAATTCCGGAAATTTTCCTATGTCTCCCTCGCTGCGGTTTTCACCATTGCGGGACACGGACTTGAAGGATACAGCGAAGCGATTATCCGGCTGAAGAATTACATCGAAACAAAATAACGCGAAAAACTCCGATTCAGGGCAGATTTTCCCTGTCGGAGTTTTTTTATTGCTGTGATTTTTCCGACAAAAAACGGTGCATTCCGCAGAACACACCGCTTTACTGTAATATGCGTATTATTCGAGATTCCTGCCTGCGCGGACCGCTTCAAAATCTTCTTCGATTTCCTTTGACGGAGCAGGCGTCAGGAGCGATACAACGACGATGCAGAGTGCACCGAAAATGAAAGCGGGGAGCAGTTCATAAATAGCGAAACCGCCGCCGAGCTTGGAAATTGCGAGCTTCCAGACAAAGACCATACCGCCGCCGCCGAGCATACCGGCAATTGCACCGGCACGGGTCATTCTCTTCCAGAAGAGGGAGAAGAGCATCAGCGGACCGAATGTTGCGCCGAAACCTGCCCATGCAAACGATACGATCTGGAAGATGACACTGTCTTCATCAAGTGCGATCACAACAGCAATCAGGGAAATCACCAGAAGCGTGATGCGGGAAACGAGCATAATCTGCTTATCCGTTGCATCCTTCTTGGCAATGCCGTGATAGATATTCTTCGCAAACGCAGATGCAGCGATCAGAAGATAGGAGTCGGACGAGCTGATGGTTGCCGCGAGAATCCCTGCCATGACAAATCCTGCGAGGATAGCGGGAAGCGAAGTGGTTGCGAGTGTGATAAAGATGTTTTCAGCTGCGGAGGAAGTGAGGTGAACCGTCGGGTAAAGTGCGCGGCCGACAAGACCGATGAATACGGCAACTGCGAGAGAGATGCAGACCCATACCATCGCAATGCGTCTGGAACGGCTGAGTTCTTCTTCCTTGCGGATCGCCATGAAGCGAAGGAGAACCTGCGGCATACCGAAGTATCCAAGCCCCCATGCCATCATGGATGCAATCTTGAGGAAGCCGTAATCCGATGCTGCGCCGAAGACCGGTTTTCCGGCTTCAACAAGCTGTACACCGTCTTCCCCGAGCGTCGGCGATGCAAGACCGAAGAAATCGAGGAAACCGGGAATGGACTGCGCATTTTCGATAACAGCGCCGAGACCACCCGCACGGATGGTGCTGATAATAACAATTACCGTCAGCGCAACGATCATGACAAGCGCCTGCATAAAGTCGGACGCACTCTCAGCAAGGAAACCGCCGAGAAGTGTATAGAGCAGAACAAATACCGCACCGACAATCAGCATGGATGTATATGATGCACCGAACAGCGTCGAGAAGAGCTTGCCGCAGGTGACAAAGCAGCTGGATGCGTATACGGTGAAGAAAATCAGAATGAAGAGCGCAGCGATGGTGAGAATGACTTTCTTCTGTTCGCGGAAACGGTTGGAGAAGAATTCGGGAAGCGTGATGGAATTGTTCGCACGGACACTGTACCGGCGCAGACGCTTGGAAACGATGAGCCAGTTGAGATATGTACCCACTGCAAGACCGAACGCTGTCCAGAAAGCGTCAGCCAGACCGCACCAGTATGCGACGCCGGGCAGCCCCATCAGGAGCCAGCCGCTCATATCCGACGCCTCCGCACTCATGGCAGTGACCCACGGACCGAGCGAACGTCCGCCGAGGAAGTAGTTTTCAGAGCTTGTGTTTGCTTTTTTGGCACAGAAAATGCCGATTCCGACGACGACTGCCATATAAATGATCATGGCTATGAGAATCTGGATTGTTTTGCCGTCCATAAGATATCCTCCTTAAAAATGAAACATGAAATACGGTTCAGCACTTTCGCGCATTACCGTGGAAAAATATAGCATTAGGATATCACATTTTATTCATTTTTTCAAGGGGTTTTATACATTTTTTCTCCAATAAATGTTTCTTTATACGAAAAAGTTCGTTTTGCAAAAAAATGGGGCTGTCGCAAGTAAAAAAGTTTTGGTCGAGCTTTTTCAAAAGCTCGTGGGGTTCAAAGGGGCAAAGCCCCTTGTCGAGCTCCGCAGAGCTCGAAACACCCAAGACTTCTGATAAAGTTCCTCTTTTTGGTTCTTTTTCTCCTCGCTAAAGGAGA
>JAFQLN010000142.1 GCA_017414585.1 Clostridia bacterium
AAAAGTTCCTCTTTTTGGTTCTTTTTCTCCTCGCTAAAGGAGAAAAAGAACGAATAAACAGTTTGGATACAAATCAAGGCTGTCGCATTTCGGAATTTTTCCCTAAGTGCAACAGCCCCTTTCCTTTTCCGCAGCCTGTCCTTAGATGCACATTCCGATACGGAAAAATATTCGGAAAAACATTTCTAAAAAAACTTCAAAATATCCGAAAAAAACTTTAAAAAAGCTATTGACAAACCAAATCCGGCGTGATATAATATAGCACGTTGAGAGCAAACCGCTCCGACCGGTAAGTAAAGCGGATACGCAAACCTCCCGAAAAATGCTAATATGGCTCAGTTGGTAGAGCACATCCTTGGTAAGGATGAGGTCCCCGGTTCGAATCCGGGTATTAGCTTGAAAAGACGGCATCTGGTAAAACAGATGCCATTTTCATTTCTGTACGTTTTTCCCCGACGATAAAACAAATCCCGTCGGCTGACCGGACGATCTTTCCGGAGCCAAACGGGATTTTTTCACTTTATTTCTGTTCGTTCTCTTCACCGATGGGAACGTGCGGCATATTCCAGTGGTAGCGGGCTGCGAGAAAGCGGAGTACGACAACAACGAGGGAACCGGCAATCATAGCGGTAATGCGTCCGGTCGGCTTCCAGAGGTATGTACAGACAATGCTTCCCGCTATGCAGGCACTTGCGTAGAAATGCTTGACAAAAATATACGGCAGGTTGTTGATCATCATATCGCGCAGAAGTCCGCCGCCGACCCCGGTGATCGTCCCGACAAAGCAGAGCAAAAACGCACTGTACTCCTCCCCTGTTTCAAATGCGGTGGCAACGCCGACGGTGGTGAAAATGGCAAGGCCGGTTGTGTCAAGCCAGAACATGACCTTGTCGGCGATTTTCGCCTGTACGGGTCCCGGTGCTGTGTGCTTCTTCGCGTACCGGTATTCGACCAGAAACGTCAGAAGGGCAAATACAGCGGCGATCAGGGCATAAATGGGATTTCTGAAGCTCTTCGGCGGGTGAATGCCGAGAATCACGTCGCGCAGAATCCCCCCGCCGACGGAAGTTGTCACACCGACGATGATCACGCCGAATGCGTCCAGCTTCTTGCGGATGGCAGCCATGGCGCCCGAGATTCCGAAGGATGTAATGCTGATCAGCTCAATCGCAAAAAAGAACATATCGAATGTACTCATTACGTGCGGCTCCTATGTACGGAAAAATGGATGTACGGGTAGCGTTGCATTGTTATCATTGTATCATCCTGCACGGCATTTTGTCAATCAGCGCGTTCGACAAAAAACATATCTATAGCTTATTTCTTTTATATAGATATTAGAGAAAACTATAACAGGTGCTTGCTTTCAGATGGTATGCGAAACAAAAAAATTTCGGCGTAAAATTCATGAAGTTTTCACCCAAAGAACACGATTGCGTGCTATAATATATTTTTGTAAACCTGTACTATTTTCACCCGGAGGACAACACTTTGATTGAAGTTAAAAATCTCGTCAAACGCTACGGCGATTTTGAAGCGGTGCGCGGTGTCAGCTTCCAGATCGAACGCGGCATGATCTACGGATTCCTCGGACCGAACGGCGCGGGGAAATCCACCACCATGAACATCATCACGGGCTGTCTCGCCGCAACGGAAGGCGAAGTTTCCATCGGCGGCAACGACATTTACGAAGATCCGGTTGCCGCAAAGTCCATGATCGGCTATCTGCCCGAACAGCCGCCGCTGTACATGGACATGACGCCGAACGAGTATCTCGAATTTGTTGGCACGGCGAAAGGTCTGCGCGGCGAAAAGCTCTATAAGGAAATCGACCGCGTCATTGCGAAAACCGGACTGACGCAGTTTGCCGACCGTCTGATCAAGAACCTCTCCAAAGGCTATAAGCAGCGTGTGGGCATTGCGCAGGCAATCCTCGGCGATCCCGCCATCATCATTCTGGACGAACCGACGGTCGGTCTTGACCCGAGGCAGATCATTGAAATCCGCGAACTGATCAGGGAACTCGGACGCGAGCACACCGTCATTCTCTCCAGCCACATTCTCACCGAAATTTCCGAAGTGTGCGATTACGTGATCATCATCTCCCGCGGTTCGATCGTTGCATCCGACACGCTGGAAAACCTCACCAAGAAATACGAGGGCAAAAATTACGTCGATCTGCTTGTGCGCGGAGACGAAAGCCGTGTGCAGAGCATTGTGAAGTCCATCCCCGGCGCGCTGGAAACCGAAACCGATCCCGGTACGCTGGGACAGCTGCACGTCCGCATTGCGGCTGAATCCGGCACCGACATCCGCGAAGATCTCTTCTTCCGTTTCGCCGATGCGAAAATGCCGATTCTCTCCATGGAATACGAAGAAGTCACCCTTGAAAAAGTCTTCCTCGAACTGACCGGCGAAGGCAGCGGCAAGTCGAATGTCATAAAACCGGAAACATTCGGAGAAGACAGCATGACGGCGGCGGAAAAGTTCGCGGCTATGGCTGTTGCCAATATGCAGAAGCGTGCCGAAGAAGAAGACAGCGCGGATACTGCGGATGCCGGCGAAGAAAAGTCCGCAGAAGCACCGCAAGCTGAACCAAAGGCGGAAAAGTCCAAAAAAGCGGATAAGGCATCCGATGACGACGACTACAAGCCCCTGTTCGGCGGAAATTGACGGAGGAGTACAAGCATGACGGCTGTTTATAAAAAAGAACTGAAAACCTATTTCACCGGCATGACGGGAGCGATCTTCATCGGCTTTCTGCTCCTGCTCACCGGCATTTTCATGACCGTGTACAATCTGCAGGGTCTGTATCCGAATTTTGAATATGCCCTCTCCGGCGTATCGTTCATCTATCTGTTCGCCGTGCCCGTTCTGACCATGCGCTCGGTTGCGGAAGAAAAGCACGCGAAAACGGACCAGCTTCTCTATTCCCTGCCGATGAGTGTGACCGATATCGTTCTGGCAAAATATCTTGCGATGGTCACCGTTCTCGCTATTCCGTGCGTTGTCATGGCATTCTACCCGCTCATTCTCACCTCCTACGGCACCGTACATCTCTCCACAGCATATGCGACCCTGCTGGCGTTCTTCCTGCTTGGTGCATCGCTGATTGCCATCGGGATGTTCATCTCCTCCCTGACCGAATCGCAGGTTATCGCGGCAGTCATCTCGCTCGGCATCATGGTGCTCCTCAACTTCATGTCGGGTCTTGCATCCATGATTCCCGCCACCGCAGGCGCATCGTTCGCTGGATTTCTCGCGCTTGCTGTTCTTGCGGCAATTGTGATCCATGTTATGATCAAAAACTCCACAGTATCCGTCTGTGCGGCTGCCGCGCTGATTGCAGTCTGCATTCTTGTATATCTCATCAGCCCCGCCGTTTACGAAGGCGTCATCCCCGCACTGCTCAATGCCCTTGCACTCTTTGACCGGCTCGGCACCTTCCAGAACGGTATGTTCGATCTCACCGCTGTAATTTTCTACCTCTCCATTGCTGTGCTGTTTGTCTATCTCACCGTACAGTCCATGGAAAAGAAACGCTGGAACTGACGAAAGGAGGACGAAAGTATGCATAACGAAAACAATACCAACATCACGCCTGCCGAAAAAAAGCCGAAGGCGGGACTGAACAAAAAATATCTGAAAATCGGCTCGTTCTCCATCACCATGACAGCGGTTGTCATTGCCATTGTCATTGCCGCGAACCTTTTCATCGCGGAGATTCCCACAACATACACCAAGTACGACCTGTCCTCGGCAAGTCTTTACTCCATCGGGGCAGAAACCGAGACGATTCTCGCCGATGTGGATGAAGACGTAACCTTCACCCTGCTCGCCCAGCGCGGATCGGAGGACGAAACCATTGTCGAGCTGATCGGACGGTATGCCGCGCTGAACAGCCGCATCAAGATGAAAACCGTCGATCCCATCACCAATCCGACGTTTATTGACAACTACACCGCCGAAGGCGTCAGCCCCAATTCCGTCATCGTGGAAAGCGGAAAGCGGCACTATGTGGTGGACTACTACGACATCTACACCGTCGAATACTCCGAAGAGGAAATTTACAACTACTATTACTACGGTCAGATGCCCGCCGGCACACCGTATTTCAGCGGAGAACTGGCGCTCACCACCGCTCTCGACTATGTCACCCGCGATGATCTGCCGACCGCGTACACCCTGACCGGTCACGGCGAAACCGCTCTGTCCCAGGCAATTGAATCCTACATTTCCGCCGAAAACATCGCCCGTGTCTCCGACTACTCCATGCTGACCGCTGAAAAACTGCCGGACGACTGCTCGTCGATCATCATCAACCAGCCCACCTCCGACATCTCCCCGGACGAATGCGAAAAGCTCATCACCTACCTGAACGAAGGCGGCAATATCATCCTCACAACCGGAGCCATCGGCTTCAACTCAAACCTGATGCCCAACCTCGCCGCTCTCGCAAAATTCATGGGTCTTGAATCCGTGGACGGTCTGGTTCTCGAAACCGACCAGAACCGCTACATGATGGCACCGCACTACCTGCTTCCCACCCTCGGCACGACCTCTTCCGGTCCGCTTGCACTTCTGCCGAACAGCCAGATCTACGTTCTCGCCAACGCATCCCACGGTATTCTCTCCGACGGTACAAGAACGGTAACGCCGCTGCTCACCACCACGAAAAACGCTTATGTCAAGGGGGATCTTTCTTCTGAAGATCTCTCCAAAACGGACGATGATATCGAAGGCATGGTCTATATCGGTGCGGCTGTTGAAATCGAAGCAAACGGCACAAGAGCGGACAGCGGCAAGTTCGTCTGGTTCTCCAGCCCCGGTCTTGCCGACGAATCTGCGGATATGTACGTCTCCGGCGGCAACTCCGCTGTCTTCATGGCGGCAGTCAACTGGATGAGCGAAAATAAAACAAGTCTGTCCATCCTCGCCAAGCAGATGCAGGTGGAAGCGCTGACCGTTCCCGCCGCAGATGCCGCAGTCTGGTCCGTCATCGTGATTTTCGTCATCCCGCTTGCTGTCTTCGCAGCAGGATTCGTCATCTGGTTCAGAAGAAGAAAGAGATAAGCGCATGAAGACAAAACGTAAAAACAAAGCCCTCCCGCTCATTATTCTCGTCGTACTTCTTGCGGCTCTGCTCATCGGCTACAAGGCTCTTTCCGCCGCCAATGACAGAAAAGCCGCCGAAGAAGCCGCATCCCTTGCCTCAGAGAACGCTGACACCATGATCGCTGCGTACGACTATACCACGCTCACCTCCCTCTCGTACCGTGCACAGGGCGGCGACCCGATCACGCTCACGCAGTCGGCAGGGGTATTCTCCTACGCGGATGACGCAAACTTCCCCCTCAACCAGACCATCGCGGCACAGATGGCAAATGCCATTTCCCAGATTGCTGTGGAAACAACCGTGGAAAGCGGCAGTGAAGCGGACTACGGACTCGACAATCCCGCATACCTCATTGAAGCTGCCTACGCGGACGGTACGAAGCACGTCTATAAAATCGGGAACTACAATGCCTTCAACGGTGCGTACTATTTCTCCATGGACGGCACAATGTATATGATTTCGTCCGGGCTGATCCCCTACTTCCAGTACACGGAAGAAGACCTGCTCGCGCTGGACACCATCCCGGCATCCGACTGGAGGGATACAAGTTACATCGGCGAAATCACGGTCACAAACGGGGACAAGTCCTGCACGATCTCCGACGACGCCGGAAAAACCGAAGTCATCGGTGCTATCGGCGCGTTCCGTCTCTCTGACTGCGCGGATTACTACGCAGATGCGGACGAAAAAGCCGCGTTCGGTCTTGACGGATCGGTATCCGCCGCAGTAAAATATAAAAAAGCCGTTACTTCCACGGACGAAAGCGGCAATCAGAGCACCTCGTATCTTGAAACCACCTATACGCTTCTGATCGGTCATGCCGCACAGGACGGTACGGGATATTATGTCTCTCCGCAGAAGTCGAACATCGTGTATCTCGTTGATGAAGAAACCGTTCTCGCCCTTCTCGCCTACGCGGAGTATGTCCCCGCACCCGCTGAAGATGCGCTGACGGAAGGATAAACCAAATCACGTGAAAGGAAGACCTATGAAAACCACCCTTGCAATCATGCAGGCGGCGAAAGCTGTCACACCGACAATCATGTCCGCCTCCACGGAAGAAAAGAATGCCATTCTCGAAGCCATGGCGACCCGCCTGACCGAAGCTGTCCCCGATATTCTTGCGGAAAACGAAGCGGATGTGGCTGCCGCACGCGGACGTATTTCCGATGTGATGATCGACCGCCTCCGCCTGACCGAAGCGCGCATTCTTGCCATGGCAGACGGAATCCGTGACGTCATGCGTCTTCCCGATCCGGCTTACCGTGTTCTCGGAACCGCTGTCCGCGAAGACGGTCTGACCATTGAAAAAACCGCTGTGCCGCTCGGCGTCATCGCTATCATCTACGAGAGCAGACCGAACGTCACCTCCGATGCGGCGGCACTGTGCGTCAAAAGCGGCAACGCAGTCATTCTCCGCGGGGGAAAGGACGCATACCGCTCCTCCGCCGCTGTTGTGAAAGCCCTGCGCAAAGGATGCGAAGACGCGGGATTCCCTGCCGATCTCGTCTGCCAGGTGGAAGACATCACCCGCCAGAGTTCCATCGACCTCATGCACGGCGTGGGATACATCGACCTGCTCATTCCCCGCGGCGGTGCAGGACTGATCCGCACGTGCGTCGAGGAAGCGAAAGTGCCGTGCATTGAAACGGGTACGGGCATCTGCCACATCTACGTGGACGAAGCGGCGGATCTTTCCATGGCAGTAAAGATTCTCGAAAATGCGAAAACCTCCCGCCCGTCCGTCTGCAATGCGGCTGAGGTCTGTCTGGTGAACGAAAAAATCGCGGACAGATTCCTGCCGATGCTGCGCGAAGCGTTGGTAGATCAGCGCATTGCCGGCGGAAAAGTACCTGTTGAGCTGCGGCTGGACGAAAAAGCGGCGGCAGTCATCGAAGGCACAGCGGCTTCGGAAACGGATTTCGATACGGAATTTCTCGACTACATTCTTGCTGTCCGCACAGTCTCCGGCGTGGACGAAGCAATCCGGCATATCGCGGCACACTCAACGCATCACAGCGAATCCATCGTGACCGAAAACACAGAAGCAGCCGAAAAATTCCTGCGCACGGTCGATTCCGCAGCCGTATACCACAATGCAAGCACGCGCTTCACGGACGGAGGCGAATTCGGACTCGGCTGCGAAATGGGCATTTCCACGCAGAAGCTGCACGCACGCGGTCCGATGGGACTCGGTGAACTGTGCACATACAAGTATATCGTGCGCGGAAACGGTCATGTACGGTAAGGAGGACATCATGTACAAACTCGGATTCATCGGCGTCGGCAATATGGGCGGTGCTCTGCTCGATGCCTGCGCGAAGAAAATTGACGGGCGGGATATCATTATTTCCGACTATGACGACAGAAAAACCGCGCATTTTGCAAAAAAATACGGCTGTACCGTCAGCGCATCGGAAGATACTGCGGCACGTGCGGAATATCTTTTCATCGGCGTGAAGCCGCAGTTTGCACAAGATACTTTCGCGCAGATCCGTAAATCTCTGATGGAACGTCAGACGCATCCTGTTATCATCTCGATGATGGCGGGCATCACGATGGCGCGCATCAGTGAACTGTCGGGCGTCTCGCATTCGATCATCCGGATCATGCCCAATGTAGCGGCATCTGTTGGCGAGGCAATGATCCTCTGCTCCTCCCTTGACGCCACCGGCGCACAGCTTGCAGAATTCAAGGATTTCATGTCCGAGACAGGCAAGCTCGATTTCGTTGCGGAGCATCTGATCGACGCGGGCACGGCTGTCCAGGGCTGCGGTCCGGCGTATGTGTGTATGTTCGTCGAAGCGCTCGCGGACGGTGCGGTCAAATGCGGAATTCCGCGCGCCAAGGCTTATGAATACGCAGTCCAGACCATCAAGGGTACAGCGGTTCTGCTCGAAGAAAGCGGACGCCATCCCGGTGATGTGAAGGACTCCGTCACCTCCCCCGCCGGCTCGACCATTGAAGGGGTCGAAGCGCTGGAAGAACACGGATTCCGTTATGCGGTGATGCAGGCGGTCGTCCGGGCATACGAGAAAAACGCCAAACTGAAATAAAGACAATGCCGCACGGTGACACGCTTCATCCTGCGGCATTTTTCGTTTTTCTCCGACTTTCGTGTATATTATTGCATATTTTTTCCACGGCAACAGCATTTACTTTAGAAATTCAATTTGAAGTTAACAAGATGTCTGTCAGGTGAAAAAAAGATTTGAACCAAGCCTTCCCCTGAATGAACTTGAACTATCTGCGTAACACTGCTCAGTTCCGCTTTGCAGGTTGTGGTCAGGTTGTTGACGAGACTGATGGCTATAAGCTGCTCACTATTATCAACGATTTCGGTGCACAGCAGTAC
>JAFQLN010000143.1 GCA_017414585.1 Clostridia bacterium
ATTTTCACGACTGTATAATACTTTGTTTCCATTCTGTCCCCTCCGCTTATACAGAAAACAGAGCTGCCGCGTGTTTTGGAGCAGCTCCGTTCTGTTTCATCAATCAGCCTACTTTAATAACCGGCGCAAGAAGTACCTTACCGGTGCCGCGGTATACATTGACCAGTCCTTCACCCGAAGCTGCAGATCCGATAAGGGATTTGCCGGAGCGTTCTACGGTGAATTCGAGACTGCCGCTCCACGCGATTGCCATGTTTCCGTCGATCTTGAGTACATCGTCCATCAGAGTGATTTCCACCAGTTCTTCTTTCGGGCAGGGGGATTCCAGACAGAGAACACCGCTGCCGGTGATGCCGAGATTGAACAGACCTTCGCCGCCTGCGATTGCGGAAGAAAGATTGGAACGCGGAACCGCTTTCTGCTTCAGTGCGGAATCGCACGCGAGAAACAGACCGTCGTCGAGGACTATGGAACCGCTCCAGTCGGCAACATCGAGCAGAAGAATGTGCTTGTAAGTCGGTTCAAGAACAAGAAGTCCGTCGCCGGTATATTCGGGCTTGATGGCGGATTCTCCGGTCACACTGCCGCGCAGCGCTTTTCCGAAAAGGTCGCCAACGCCTTTGATGCCCGTAGTCGCATTGACATTGCCTGCCATCCACTGCATGGCGCCTGCCTGCACAGTCACATTCGATTTGCGCAGATCACAGAGAACCTGACGTTTGCGTACATTCATCGCATGGCAGAAATATGCGGTCTGCGCTTCCATGGGTGTTACGCTGAGGTCGCGCTGATACTCAATTACGGTGAATGCGCCCTGTTCGGCGAGCTTCTTGATATCATCGTTGTCAAGAAAATTCTTGATAGAGAACATAAAACCATCCCTTCCGTCTTCATCGGATTCGTTTTGAAGCTGTTTGGCTTCTGTATATTATTATAGCGAATCCGTCCGGATATTGCAATGCCCAAAACAGATTCCGTTCATTTCGCTTTTAATTTCTTCCGGCTGCATCTTGCCAAAATCTGCATAATCTGTTATAATAATTCCATAAGCCGCAGCACAGATACGGCTGACAAACCAGTTTATCCAAGTATATTAGGAAAGGAAATTGTCATGGCAGATAATATCAAACAGGGACTGCACGGATGCAGTCGTGAAGATGCCTATGTTCGCCCGCAGGATCCGCTGATTCAGGAGCGGCTGGAATGGTTTCAGGACCAGAAACTCGCTCTTATGATGCATTACGGTCCGTACTCCCAGCTCGGTATGGATGCTTCTTGGTCTCTGTCCGACGGAGACGCTTCCTGGTCGCGCAGAGATGTGGACTGGGAAAAGGACGGAGAAGCCTACCGCCGGCAGTACACTGATATGTACAAGACATTCAATCCGGTTCGTTTTCAGCCGGATAAATGGGCGCAGTTTGCAGCAGACAACGGTTTTAAATACCTGATCTTCACAACCAAACACCACGACGGATTCTGTATGTTCGATTCCCAGTACACCGACTACAAAATCACCTCTCCCGACTGTCCGTTCCATACACATAAATACGCCGATATCGTCAAGGAAGTCTTCGATGCATTCCGCAAAAAGGATATCGCCATTGCCGCATATTTTTCCAAACCCGACTGGCACTGTCCGTGGTACTGGGCAGAAGGCATGGACCGCCCGGTTGCGTACAATCGTAATCCCACCTACACGCCTGCCGAACATCCTGAAATCTGGGAACAGTTCGCGCAGTTCACGAAAAACCAGATTCTCGAACTGATGCAGAACTATGGCAGAATCGAAATCATCTGGCTGGACGGCGGTCAGGTCAAGCCGCAGAACGGTCAGGATGTGCACATGAGCGATATTATCGCCGAAGCCAGAAAGATTCAGCCGTGGCTTATTTCCGCAGACCGCACCGTAGGCGGCGAAAACGAAAACTACATCACCCCCGAGCAGAGCGTTCCCGACCGTGCGATCCGTGTTCCGTGGGAAAGCTGCGTCACTGTCGGTACAAAGTGGGGCTTCCGCTTCGACGACACGTACAAATCCTCCCGCACACTGATCCATATGCTGATTCAAACCATCAGCCGCGGCGGAAATCTCGCACTGAATGTCGGTCCGCAGCCGAACGGAGAACTGCCCGCCGGTGCTCTGCGCGAACTGGAAGGACTGGGCGCATGGCTGCGTGCAAACGGTGATGCGGTGTATGCGACCCGCGCGGCAGAACAGGAACAGATCGGCAATATCTTCTTTACGAAAAAGGCTGATCAGCTCTACGCTTTCTTCCCGCTTCAGGAAGACGAAGCCCTCTCCGACACCGTCCTGATTCCCGTCAGCCGCGATGTAACGTGTGTCACCCTTCTTTCCACCGGTGAAAATCTTACCTTCACAAAATCCGACGAAGGTATCTGCGTTACTCTTCCCGCGACGCTTTCCGGCAAAGACAATCCCGCACCGGTCTTCCGTCTTGCTTAAACGGCAATTCCAAAACAAAACCGCAGTTTTTCCCATTTCTCGGACGGAAAGCCTGCGGTTTTTCGTTCTGCTTTACAGGAATGCGCGCAGTTCTCCTGCCAGCTGTTCCTCCTGCTTGATCAGACGCTTGGTAATATCCTTGGAAACTTCATCCGCCGCCTGATACTGGTTCAGATAGCGGTTCAGTGTCTTCACACCCATATTGCAGCCGTCCGTGATCAAATCAGCAATGGTGCTGTCGGATTCGTTCAGCGCGAGTTTGACACCCGTTTTCATAAACGACATCCCCTGTGCAATGGGATTGGGATTCTTTCCTTCGTCATGGTACTGGTTTAAAAGCTCGTGAATCTCCGTTTTCAGCTTTTCATGCTCGTTTCTGCAGTTCATCAGCCCTTTTTTCAGCTTCTCGGAATGCACGTAATCCAAAACATCATCAATGGATTCCACACCCATCTTGATGCCCGCATCGCATTCCCGCAGGAGCTTGACTGTATCCTGTTCGATCATCTTTCTTTTCCCCTTTCTCCGTTCTGCGGCAGCGTTGATGCTGCGGATGTATTATGCGGCTTTTCCCATCCGTTCATACATTCTGCAAAACAAAGAAAATGACATTCAGCAGAATCCGAGTGTGGTTCTCTGCTGCAGAAGTGCCTGTGCGCGTGCCGCCAGTCCGCCGCCGGAAAGCTCATGGGTCAGGTACTGCGGCTCAATCCGCTCAATCAGGGTCTGTACGGCACAATCCGTCCACGGTAGATGCCGGTCGATGCGGAGAATATGGCTGTAATTCACACCGAAGCACGCAAAATAGTCCTCGGGCAGTTCGGGCAGACTTCCGGTATTTTCCTGCACATATGCACCGCTGAGCGACTGATGCAGGTGCATTGCGCATATTTCCTTCGACAAACTGCCGTTTTTATCCAGCATCGCGTGTATGTAGTCAATGCCTTCCCGCTCTGTCCGCAGTCTTGTGCAGGTATTCATCAGATGTCCGGTATCGAGAAGAATTCCTTTTTTGGCTGTATGGATCCGATCAAGAAGACGCGCGGTTTCTTCCGGTTCGGTAAATGTGAAACCGGGCCACCACTGGTTTTCAACGAGGAAAAGGAACGGCCATTCCCTGCCGTCAAGGATCGTGTTGATCAGTTCAGCCGCCGCGTCTATGACTTCCCGGTTGGTGTGGTCCCAGCGGTAGGTATAGCTTTCCTCCACGGACACATCCGATACATGGAAGACTACATATTTTGCGCCGAGCTGTACCGCTCTTTCAAGATCGTCCCGGTATTGTCTGACCAGGATGTCCGCATCTGTTCCGCCGTAAAACTGCCGGATTGTCTCTTCATTCCCGAATTTCTCCAGTACCTTCGCTTTTCTGCCGCGGTAAAAATCAAGCCAGTCCGGATAGAAAATCAGGTGGTATCCGCAAAGCAGATCTGCGGGAAGGGTGTCCGGTATAGCTTCCCCTCCCCAGATTCCTTCGATTCCGCCGCATCCGGAAGACAGAATCTTCTTCCGACAGTCCTCACGATCCGCAAATTCTTCAAAACTGCCGGCATAGAGCGGCAGATTGATCAGTTCAGTCATGGTCATATCCTTTCCTTTGTCCACTGTTTTCTACAGTTTAACCGATTTTTTCTGTACTGTCAAGAAGATTTTTCGATTGGGGATTTTCGTTTTTCTGTCTGCTGTTCCCCGCAAGCCGGATGTGATTTTTATCAAAGACTTGACAAAAAATGCGCGTCCTGTTATAATATCAACGACGATATTTCACCGTCGCCAATTGAATATATCCGCAGTCTGGTCCGTGCAGAACGCTGCATCAGCCGTTCGGGACAGACAGTGCCCACAGCACACAGAGGACAAGTTCGGTGCAACTCCGTCGCAACCATCATTACCGTGATTGATTTTATCATAAGTCGGAATACTCACCAGACAGCGCAAAGGGAACGCGATTCTTGATCGCCGCATATTTGGAATTGGAAAGTGCAGCCGTTTTTCGGAGCAGAAGACTGTTCTCTGCCCCTGAGGATCGCTGTGCTTTTTTCTTTCTGTATGTGCCAAACCATCGGAGGATCATCTATGAATTTTTCAGATAAAGAGTTATCCGCACTTCTCTGCTCTATCGGAGCACCTGACAGAAACGCCATGCTTGCCGCAGAAAAAAGACAGGCTGAACTTGCCAAACCCCCGGGAAGTCTCGGCAGACTGGAAGAGCTGTCCGTCCGTCTTGCAGGCATCACGGGACAGGTACACAACACGCTCGATCACAAGGAACTGCTTGTTTTCGCATCTGACAACGGCGTAGTCGAAGAAGGCGTATCCAGTGCACCGCAGTCGGTTACAGCTGCGCAGACCGTCAATCTCACACGCGCAAAAACCGGGGCGTCCGTCATTGCAAAACATTTCGGCTGCCGGGTGCGGGTGTGCGATGTAGGCGTCAACGCCGATATCCAAGAAAAAGCTGTAATCAACAAGAAAATCGCATATGGTACCGCAAATATTGCCAAAACAGCAGCGATGTCCCGCAGTCAGGCAGTCGAAGCGCTTCTCATCGGCGCCGCACTCGCAGAAGAAGCTGTGCATGACGGGGCAGATGTGATCGGTATCGGAGAAATGGGGATCGGGAACACCACGACCTCCTCTGCGGTTCTTGCCGTTCTGACCGGTGCCGCTATCACCGATGTAACCGGACGCGGCGGCGGCATCACGGATGATAGCTACAGAAAAAAGATCAGCGTTATTGAAACTTCAATCCGTATAAACCGTCCCGATCCGGCGGATGTGGTGGATGTTCTTGCCAAAATCGGGGGATTTGATCTTGCAGCGATGTGCGGTGCATTCCTCGGAGCCGCAAAAATGCGTGTTCCCGCTGTCATTGACGGTTTTATATCCGTCACAGCCGCACTCTGTGCTGTTCGTCTGTGTCCTGCTGTGCGGGATTATCTGATCCCGTCCCATGCATCCTATGAAATCGGCTACCGCATCGCCATGGACGCGCTCGGACTCAAGCCGCTTTTTGATCTCGGTATGCGGCTCGGCGAAGGAAGCGGATGCCCGATTGCCATGATGATGCTCGACGCAGCCTGTGCTGTCATGAACGATATGGCAACCTTTGACGAAGCCTCCATCAACGATGACTATCTCGACCCAATCCGTGCGGAAGATTCCTTCACGGTGAAAGGAGAATAACATGAATATACTGATTTCGGGCGGATGCAAAAACGGCAAATCGAGCTTTGCGCAGGATATTGCCGTCAAGCTCTCTCCGAACGGAAAGCGTTTTTATGTGGCAACCATGATCCCTTACGACCGGGAAGATCATGAGCGTGTCGCCCGCCATCTCCAAGACCGCGCCGGCATGGGCTTTGAAACACTGGAAATTTCCAAGGATATTGCTTCCGCGCTTTCTCTTGCCGGAACGGACGCCACCTTGCTCATTGACAGTGTAACCGCGCTCCTTCTGAACGAGCTGTTCCCCGAAAGTCACAACGGCAATGCCGATCCGGAAGCTGTCACCCGATGCAGAACGGGACTTTTGGAAATCGCGCAGAAAGCCGGCAATGCGGTCTTTGTGACGGATTATATTTATTCCGATGCCGCGCGTTATGATGACTTCACCGAAAATTACCGTGCTTCTCTGGCGGCACTCGACCGTGCGCTTGCCGAAGTGTGCGATACAGTCATCGAGCTGTGCGCCTCCAACGTGATCGTTCACAAGGGAGGACTTGTGCAATGAAGAAATACTTCCGCGCCTGCATGATGTCAATGACCATGTTCTGCGCCATTCCCTGTCCGTATCACGGATGGGATGAAGAAGCCCGTCCGCTCATGACCCTGTTTCTGCCTCTTGTCGGTGCGTGGATCGGGATTCTCTGGACGCTGACCGCTTACCTGATTGACTGGCTGGGTCTGCCTGTTCTGGTCGGTGCGGCGATTCTCTGTGCCTTTCCGTTTCTCATAACCGGCGGTATGCACATGGACGGTTATCTCGATGTGACCGACGCCGTAAAATCGTGGCGCGATCCCGATGAACGCCGGCGAATTCTGAAGGACCCGAATGTCGGTTCGTTCGCTGTGATCGCCGGTCTTCTTCTGGTGATGGCGCAGTTTGCCCTGTTCGCATCTGCAAAGGAAGACGCCAATCTCTTTACACTGACGCTCATTCCCATCGTCTCCCGCTCCATGGCAGGACTGTGCGTAACCGTTCTGCGTCCGCTGACAACCAGTGAATATGCGGGTACTTACAAAAAAGGCGTAAAAAAGTCCCATGCGGCTGTATTCGCGGTCATTCTTGTTCTTGCATCTGCCGCAGGGTTTATCTTTCTCGGAAAATACGGATTCGCATCGCTGGCGGTTATTGCAGGTTATCTTCTGCATCTGCGCCGTGCGTTCCGCTCTCTGAACGGGATGTCGGGCGATGTATCCGGTTATGCACTCACATTCGGCGAGCTTTGCGGCATCGCTGTATTTGCTTTGATCTGATAACAGACGGAGGTATTGTATGCATCTGATTATCGGCGGCGCGTACCAGGGAAAACTGGACTGCGCCAAAAAGAGATTTATGGTACGGGATGAAGAAATTTTCACCTGCAGCGAAGAAAGCGGCATTGTCTTCGGTGCGCGCTGCATCAACTGTCTCGAAGAATTCACGCTGTGGTGTGTGAAGAACAAGGCGGACGCCGCAGAAATTTTCCGTGCGCATCGAAAAGAATGGGAAAACAGCATTCTCATCTGCGAAGACATTTTCTGCGGTGTGGTTCCGCTGGGTGCCGATATGCGGGCATGGCGTGAAGCGACCGGACGGCTTTGTGCGTATCTCTCCTCGGAGGCCGAAAGCGTTACGCGGATGTTCTGCGGACTGGAGCAGAAGCTGAAATGAAACTGATTCTCATCCGTCACGGAAAAACCGAAGCAAACGAACGGCATCTTTACTGCGGTGCCTCCGATCTGCCGCTGTCCGAAACCGGCAGGGCTGAACTGGTGACGAAAAAAGAAACTGCCGATTATCCCGTTCCCGATGGGATGCGGATTCTCACCAGCGGTATGTGCCGATGTGAACAGACCTTTGCGCTTCTGTACGGTCCGCTTGCGCACGAAACGGATCCGGCATTCCGGGAAATGGATTTCGGCGCGTTTGAAATGCACTCCTATGCGGAACTGAAAAATGATCCCGCATACATCGCGTGGATTTCCGGGGACAACGAAGCCAACAAGACACCCGGCGGAGAAAGCGGAAACGAAATGACGACACGGGTTCTCAAAGGTCTGCGGCAGCTGCTTGACGACGGACATGATACGCTGCTTGTCACGCACGGCGGCGTCATTGCTGCAATCATGGCACATCTCTTTGCAGACGAAGGCAAAAACCGCTATGAATGGCAGCCGAAACCCGGCGAAGGATACCGGATTGATACTGACACAAACGAATATACGCCACTATGACGATCAGCCTGCGGATTTTTCACTTTTCTTCTGCGGGCTGTTTTTCTCCATCGCTTTTTTCCGGCTCTGCACTGCATTATGCTGCAAAACAGATTTTTCTTAATTTTCCATTAGAATATTTCCAACACTCTTTTCTTTTTCATCATAATATGGTATCCTTATATTGAAAAATTTATTCCATATCCGGAGGTACCGATTGAAGCTATATATTCAGCAGAAACTGTTTTCATGGGGAGACAAATTCTCCGTTTACGACGCATCCGGCAATGAAAAATACTTCGTTGAGGGAGAAATCTTCACTTTCGGAAAGAAACTGCATCTGTATGATACCGCCGGAAACGAACTTGCCTTCATTGAGCAGCAGCTGTTCACATTCCTGCCGAAATATTCAATCTGCCGCGGCGGTGAACATTTTGCCGAAGTAGTCAAGGAATTCACGTTTTTCCATCCGGAATACACCGTCAGCGGTCCGGGCATGGATGCCGACTGGACGGTCAGCGGCGATTTCTTCGATCACGATTATGACATTTCGGACGGCAATTCGCTGATTGCATCGGTACAAAAAGAGTGGTTCACACTCGGAGACGCCTATGAAATAACCATCGCGGACCATGCGGATGTGGTCACGGCACTTTCCGTGGTACTTGTGATCGACGCCTGCATTGACGCACAGAATAACTGACAGGAGGTTCTTTATGAGATTTGCAGCAGATTTCAGAGCAATTGCCAGAGCTGCTTTACGCGGGAAATGGCTTACCGCAGCATTTACTTCCCTGACCGCTTCTCTTATCGGTGCGCAGATTGCTTCCGGAGGAGGCGGCGGCAGTTCCGCTGATACGGAAGACAGCGGCTTCAGTCTTTTCGAGAGTCTGGATCCGCAAGTCGTCAGAATAATCGAGATGATGGCACTTCTCATTCTGGTTATCACTGCTGTCACGGCAATTCTCGGCTTCATCATCGGCGGTGCCGGAAAACTCGGCTATGCCCGCTTCAACCTCAACCTTGTGGACGGAAGAGAAGCCCGGATTGACGATCTGTTCTCACAGTTCCATCGGCTCGGTGCCGGTTTTATCATGAATCTGCTGACCGCGCTGTATGTTTTCTTCTGGTCTCTGCTCTTTGTCATTCCTGGCATTATCAAAACCTACAGCTATGCCATGACGCCGTATATTCTGTCCGAACACCCGGAGTATACCCCCAATGACGCCATCACCCTCTCACGCCGGATGATGGACGGAAACAAATTCAGACTCTTCTGCCTGCGTTTCAGTTTTATCGGCTGGTCGATCCTCTGTTCACTGCCCTCTGCCTTTGCAGTCACTGCCCTGCTGTCGGGAAGTATGCTGCTGCTGCCGCTGGTTTTTGTTACCATACTCGGATATCTGTTTCTTTACGCATACCAAGAAGCGGCACAGGCGGCGTTCTACCGTGAAATTTCGGGAACAGAGATTCAGTTTACCGTTTAATCCCGCATCCGTTATTCTGAGTTGAATCATCTCTGTAAAGGAGGAATCCCATGTTTTATCTTATACAGGCTCTGTATTTCATCCTTCCGGCGGCAGCTGTTGTCTTTTTTGCAGTCAGTTTGGCACGTTTTTTGACTGCCCGGCAGAAAAACAAGCGCATCCCCGGTACGTTCAGCGAACAGCAAATGAAAAACCGACAGATCTGTCTGGTTATTTCTTCCGTCATAGCCGGACTTTTCGTGCTGGTAATCGCCGCATTTGCCGTGCTTCTCTTTATGGCAATTGCCTTTATGTAAGGGAGGGCGGCATGAACGACAAAGTTTTTCTGCGCCTTCTTTTTGCCGTGCTCGCTGTCTGTGCAATTGCGACCGTGCTCCATCTCTGCTGGGCTGTCTATGCCTATCAGAACTGCTCCATCATCTATTTCATCGGAAAGGAGCTGTGGTGACATGAACAAAATCAGCAGACAGATTGCCGTGCTTCTGGCAATTGTCCTTGTATTTCTCCTGTTCAATACCTGCATGATTCTGCTGGTCACAGGACGCCTTGCGAATAATTTCAGCGATGTTTCCCAGTCGAAAATGATTGACATGGCGAAATATCTTCCGCATAACCCGGCTTCCGATCTGGTACGGGCGGATTCTTCCCTGAAGCTCACAGACAATCTTCCCGTTCTCGACGGTGCCGCCGCGCTGGTTCCCGTTTATGCCTCGATTGTGGATCAGGTTTATCCGGAGGGTTCGGTTACCTACGAAGGCGGCAGTTTTTCCGATCAGACCCCCACCGGTGAGAATTTTGCCGCGGACAGCAAGATGCAGTACAAAAATACCGTCCGCGGTTATACGGCAATTGTGGACGGCACGACCGATATTTTCTTCTGTGCCGC
>JAFQLN010000144.1 GCA_017414585.1 Clostridia bacterium
ACCGAAGCATACACCAGAGCGTTTCGATCACCACGCCGAGAAAACAGCCGATCACAAAAATCCAGAACAGCTTATAGAAATTCAAACCTTCAGCAAAGATCGTTTCCACATTCATTCCCTCCTGACAACGGATTATAACCTCAGTTCTGACCGATCATCATACAGTTTCCAGAAATTGCGGATGGCATTCTCATAAGCGGATTTGTCCACAACATAACTCATGGCGTGTTCCGCTCCCGGGACGATCAGCAGATGCTTTTCTGATGCACAAGCTTTATAATTTTCGTATGTCATTTCGACAGGAACAAAATGATCGTCCGAACCGTGAATGAACAGAACCGGAATATCGGTATTTATCAGTGCTTCCGTCGTGGAGTAAGAATCTGCTGCTGTTTGGATTTTTTGTCTGCACATATCGTTTGCCGCCGCACTGCGGATACCGTCGTAGGAAAGATGGAAATTGTTTTTTACAACGTGCTTCCAGATGGCATACGGGGAGGTAAATCCGCAGTCCGCCACAATTCCGGCGACATTGTCCGGCAGATCCAGTCCCGAGGCCATCAGAATCGTTGCCGCCCCCATGGAAACTCCGCCGAGATATACCGGCAGAAGCAGATCCGTCTTTTCGTTCACCCAGTTTACCCAGTCCCGGCAGTCGAAACGCTCTGTCAGACCGAATCCCATGTAGTCCCCACCGCTGTTTCCCTGACCGCGCTGTTCGGCAAACAGGATGCTGCATCCGCTGTTGTGCCAGAAATCCGCGATGATCCCGAAGTCCTGCGACCATGTGGAACGCCACCCATGCATGGCGATCACCACACGTTTTGGATTCTCACACGGCCACCAGTGTCCGACAAGCCGGGTGCCGTCCTCCGCCGTGATCTCTGCTGTTTCGGTGACCCGTTCTTCCAGAGAAGCGGCAGCATGGCGAATCCTTGCGACCAGCTCACGGTTCTGTTTCTCTCCCATCATCTTTTCCTGACTTTTCACCATGCTTTTCGGTGCCTGCCGATCCAGTGCCACCCGCATCAGGTACTCTGTGATGGCATGGGATACGGCAGCGGCTCCGGCAATTCCTGCAGCGGCGATGGTGCTGCCGATCAGGATGTTTTTTATTTTTGCCTTTTTCATGGATCATGTCTCCTTTTTGCAGTATTGGATTCCGTTTTCCTTTATTCTCCGGCAGTACGCATCTTTGCAGATTCGTTCATATACCCGGGCAAGTCTGGGACGGTTGTGCCGCTGGATAAAAACGAACAGCAGATTTCCGACGAAATACAGGAGAGCGAATATGACGCCGCCCGCTCCCGGCCAATAGTCCATACAATGCAACCCGGCAACACAGAGCAGACTGTGGATCAGCTCTGCAATGCAGGTTTCATCCAGCAGATAACGGACTTCTTCCCCGCCGAACCCCGCCAGAAGCTCCTTGCGCTTCATGAATTTTTTCATGATCCGGCTCATGTCCGGGACTTTGTTCATCCATTTGCGGATGCCGATTTTATTATATATTTTGGGCATTTTTGCACCGATGTCGGTGTATTTCGCAGGATTGTGCAGATAATCCACGATTTCGGTGAGGTTTTCCTTGGCTTCATCCTCACCGGCAACGTCGGCGAACTTGATGCCGTTCTGGGATTTGACGTACACCTTGGCATTGGATTTGCCCATGTTGAACATCATGGAACCGGCTCCTCCTGCCTTGTTCATCATCTTCTTTGACATGAACTGACCGAGCGCATAGAAAATGACAATCGGCAGAATCCATGTCAGCAGGAAGCTCAGCAGCATATTGGGCTGTTCGATGATCTCCCCGGAGAACTGCGCGCCTGCCCTGTGGAGCCGTTCGGTTCGGGTGGGATCATCCACCATGCCGGTTTTGTAGACCTACTTCTGCTCCTTATCGGTGAAGGTGATCTGGTTTTCCGATTCGCTGATTTTGACCAGTCCTATGTTTTCATTATCGATCATGGTCATAAATGTGCCGTAGTCAACCTCTTTTACCTGACGTTCGAGAAACATCGGCATG